>JAPLBK010000089.1 GCA_026392775.1 Actinomycetota bacterium | reverse complement strand
CTGCCAACAACAGTGGGGCAGATTTATGACTTCGATAATGAAGATGCCAACCATGCTGTGCGGGTATTGCGCATGAAAGCTGGGGATATTTTCATGCTCAGCGATGGGCAAGGCAGTTGGAGCCAGGTGAAAGCATTTGCTATAAAAAAGAGGTCACTTGAAGTTGAAGTCATGGCCTCGGGATTTCAAGAAGTCTTAGCAACAACCATCACAGTCGTGCAGGCGCTGCCGAAAAGTGATCGTGCAAAAGAGGCTATCGAGCTATTAACTGAAGCAGGTGTTGATCGCATTGTGCCATGGCAGGCATCTCGCAGTATTGGCAAAGTTTCTGAGAAGTTTTCAACGACTGCCCGCGAAGTGAGTAAGCAATCACGCAGGTTACGAATTCCAGAAGTTACAGATATAGCAACAACGCAGCAGATCTGTGAAGCAATAAAGCTCAGTGATTTAGCTGTTGTCTTTCATGAAAGTTCAACAACCAAACTCAGTGATTCCATCTCTTCTCATAACGTTGCACATCTGCTCATCATCATTGGACCTGAAGGTGGAATAACACCAACTGAACTTGATCAATTCGTTGAAGCTGGGGCAAAAGTTGCGCTGATGGGACGACCAATCTTGCGCTCAGCCCATGCAGGTATTGCGGCAGTCGCAGCTATTTCAGCGCTGCTCAAGGTATGGTAATTACGTGGCGTTAGATTCAAACTGCTTGTTCTGCAAAATCATCATAGGCGATATTCCTGCGCAAATCATTTATCGCAATGAAAATGTTGTGGCATTTAATGACATAGCTCCACAAGCGCCAACACATGTTTTAATTGTTCCAACTCTGCATGTTGAAAATGCAGCAGGATTAGCCAAGATGTCTCCCACTCTTACCGCCGCCTTATTTGTTGCCGCCGGTGAGATCGCAGCAACTCATGGCTTAACTGGTTACCGAACCGTCTTTAATACTGGCGCAGAGGCTGGACAGTCTGTTTTTCACGCTCACTTGCATCTTTTGGGTGGGCGTGGACTGGCTTGGCCCCCAGGTTAAAGATAGATTTGGCATTAATGGAACGCACACTCATCACGGTCCCAACCGCTATTCCTATGGTTGCGCTGATCGGCTCACATGATGGCAATCTTCGCGCTGTTGAAGCGGCTTTTCCTTCAGTAAACATCACTGTTCGCGGAAATGAAATTACTCTGCGCGGACCACACATTGATTGCATCGCCCTTGAAAATCTCTTTGGTGAGCTCATGGTCGTTATTCGCTCAGGAAATCTTCTTACCGTTGACGCTGTTGCGCGCTCAATTGCAATGCTAGAGAGCAAGCCAGTTGATCACCCAGCAGAGGTTTTATCCTTAAATATTGTTAGCAATCGTGGCCGCTCCATTAGACCAAAGACTGCTAATCAAAAGCGCTATGTGGATGCAATTGAAGATCACACAATCACATTTGGAATTGGGCCAGCGGGAACAGGTAAGACATATTTAGCGATGGCCAAAGCAGTCTCTGCCCTGCAAGCTAAGAAAGTTAGTCGCATTGTTCTTACGCGCCCAGCAGTTGAAGCAGGCGAACACTTAGGTTTCTTGCCAGGAACTCTCAATGAAAAGATTGATCCATATCTACGCCCTCTCTTTGACGCCCTTCACGACATGATCGATATTGAGACGATTCCACGAATGATACAAAGTGGAATTATTGAGGTTGCACCCCTTGCCTTCATGCGTGGTCGCACGCTCAATGATGCATTTATTATTTTGGATGAGGCACAAAACAGCACACCAGAGCAGATGAAGATGTTCTTAACTCGCCTGGGCTTTGGTTCAAAGATGGTTATTACTGGCGATGTGACC
>JAPLBK010000018.1 GCA_026392775.1 Actinomycetota bacterium | reverse complement strand
CTGCGTCCGAGCGGTTTGAAGAGCTGACTCCGTTGTCATTTTCTTCTTCCCGTTAGTTTTTATGAACGCAAAGCTTTAGCAAAGGATTCGAAATCCTCCACCAAAATATCAACTTCCTTTTGACCGTGAGCTAGCGAGATTAACCACTGCTCATCTAATCCTGGAGGCGTAATGATTCGGCGGTTAAGTGACCATAGCCATGAAAGCTCAGCAACAGCAAAATCTGTGGCTTTGTAATCACGGTAGTTACGAACAGGCTCTGTGGACCAAGTAATACAGCCCTTCACACCAAAACCAACAGTGTGTGCTGGTAGTTGGTATTGCTCAATGATTGCATTGATGCGATCAAGTGCTTGTTGGTTAAAACCTTCAGCCTTTGCAAGTGATTCTTCTGTGAAAATCACATCAGCGGCTCGAACACCGGCCATTGCAAGGGGATTACCGTTAAATGTTCCAAAGTGGGCCATTTTTCCATTAGTTACAAAGTCCATGTACTTCTTCTTGCCACCAAAGGCTGCCAAAGTAAGTCCACCACCAATTGATTTTGCAAGGGTAATTAAGTCTGGAGTAACACCTAAACGCTGGGAAGCGCCTTGATGTCCTGCAGTTAATCCTGTTTTAACTTCATCAAAAATTAAAACAACGTTGTACTCATCGCAGAGTTCACGCACTCGCTCTAAGTAACCTTCATCCGGCAAGATAATTCCTAGGTTTTCTAGAACTGGCTCAAGGATGAAACAAGCAATAGAAGAGCCGTGCTTTTTGAATGTTCGCTCTAAAGAATCTGCATTGTTATAAGGAACTACATACATCTCACCTGGAACGATTCCTTCAGGTGTGTAAGCGATTGGATCTTCGGCATCACCAATCTTGTCGAGAGGTGGCTTACTAGAGACTACGAATGGGTCATAGCTACCGTGGTAGCCGCCCTCAACTTTAACTATTGCATTCTTATCTGTTGCAGCGCGTGCTGTGCGCACGGCATACATTGTTGATTCAGTTCCAGAGTTAGTGAAGCGAACTTGATCGATTCCAAAGCGGCGACAGATGCGCTCTGCAGCATCAGTTGAAATAGGAGAAGGGGTGACAAAGAGAGTTCCAGTTTCAAGTGCCTTCTTTATTTCCTCAACGATTACTGGGTTCAGGTGACCTGCCAGCATCGCACCAAAGCCCATGGAAAGATCGAGGAGCTGTCGGCCATCAACATCAGTCATCCAGGCGCCCTTAGCGCTCACAATGGAGATTGGATATGGGTCCCAGTGTTGAAAGCTTGAAGTTACACCCATAGGCAATGACTTAAGGGCGCGCTTGCTCTCTTCGGCGCTCTTGCCAGTTTGCTTGGTGAATAACTCCCATTCAGCTTTTAGGAGTTGGGCTACTCGCTCAGGTGATACAGGAGTAGATGTTGAAGGAACGAATCTAAATGTTTCTCTGTGATTAGTTTGGGTAATCATTGGTAAAACTTGTACGGCAAAGGTTTCAGCTTTTGAAACTCGTTTGAGAAGTACTCTCCCGGTTCATTTTTTAGTCCCTTTGGACTAAGGGATTAAGTATCTCATGCCGTTTTTTAAAAGCAACTCCTAAAAAAGCCGGGTGTGTCATGCGGGAAAAAGGTAAAAAAGGGAAAAAAAGTTAAAAAAGCGTTAGCGCAAGAAAAGTACACGCAATCGGCGGGAAGTTACAAAAAGTCCTATTCCAATCATTACGACAAAATAAGAGATATGTACTAAAACTCCAGAATTAATTTCTCCAAACCAAAAAGCGCGCACTAGTTCAATTCCATGCCATAGAGGCAAAGCCATGATGACTTTTTCCAACCAATCAGGATAAACAGAGATTGGGTAGAGAGAACCTGAGAACAAAGTCATTGGAAGCAAGACGAAGTTTATGAAACCCATTTGCTGGTAAGTCTTAAAGTAAGAAGTGATCGCCATTCCAAATGAGGCAAAGCCAAATGCAACAAGAGAAGCTGCAGGGATCGCCAAGATTGCCCAGAAGCTTGGAGTTAAACCAAGAGCTGTAACGACGGTTAGGAAGCCAAGTGAATACACAAGGCCTCTAATTAAAGCCCAAGTGATTTCACCCAGTGCTATATCAAGAGGCCCAAGTGGAGTTGAAAGCATTGTCTTATACAACTTGGATTCATTAAGTTTCCAGAAAACATTCCAGGTTGAATCATAAATCGCACCGTTCATCGCGCTATTTGCAAGCAACCCCGGTGCGATAAATAAGGTGTAATCAATAGTTTTGCTTCCTGTGGTCACATCTCCAACAAGGCTTCCCATTCCATAACCAAAAGCTAACAAGAAAAGAACCGGCTCAACAAAACCTGTAACAACTGGAATCCAATTGGTAGATCTAAATGCAATCCAACCGCGCTCTAGCAATACATGAGGTCGGCCAGCATACATAGCTGTTGACCTACGGTTCATTGCAATATCTACTGCATTACTCACTTTGATAACCGCCGTTCAAATTGGCGAGTCGCAAGGCTTAGACCAATGACAAGCAAGGTAATAAGGAACCCAAGGTGAATAACAACCATTGTGGTGCTGATTCCGTAATCAAAAGCAGACTCACGGCCTAGCTCGGTTGCATGCCATAGTGGTGAGATCCATCCAATAGGTTGCAGATAAATTGGCATTGATGTCAAAGGAAAGAAAGTTCCAGAGAACAAGAACATCGGCATAATGACCAAACGGCCTAGGATGTTGAAGAATTGATCTTCTTTTTCAATTTTCGCTGCTGCAAACAACATCAGTGCACCAAAGGCACCTCCACCAAGAACGGCAATCGGCACTAGCAAGATACTGATTCCAAAGTTAACAACATCAAAGGCAAGCAAGAGAATGTAGTAAGCGATTACTGCAAAGAGCGTACGACAAAGGGCGGCTAAGTAAACGCCTATTGCGATCTGTCGACCAGTTATTGGAGTTGAGTTTTGCGCAAAGAAAAGTTTGCGCCACTTAAAGCCCTCAATAGTAGGAAAGACCGTTTCATCCATAATTCCTGTAATGGCGGTATTAGCCAACAGGGCAGGTGCGATGAAAGCTATGTACTTAATGCCATTTGTACCGCTTGTGCCCGATCCTTGTTCAACCAGGACGCCAATACCAATGCCCACTGCGATCAAGTAAAACAGGGGATTTCCGATATCTACCGCCGCGATGATGGCTCGCCACTTAAACATTGATTTCAAACGTGCCGAAGCTATATACAAAGCTCCAAAACGTTCAATAGTAGGAACATCAATACCCGCATTCATTCAATCAACGTTCTTCCAGTTAGGCGCAAGAAGACATCTTCGAGTGAGCTTCTGCGAACAAGTGAAGTAGTTGCATGCATTCCTGCATGAGTGATTTCCTCAAGAAGATTTTCGCCATCTTCTGTGTACATCAAGATACGATCTGGCAGAGTCTCCATGCGCTCGCACATCGTTGCAAGTTGCGGGGCAACCTCTTTGTTACGATCACTTCCAAATCGAACTTCTAGTACCTCTTTACTTGAATATTGTTTAATCAAAGCTGACGGAGATCCTTCAGCCATGATTGAACCTTTATCCATCACAACTAGGCGATCACACAACTGTTCAGCTTCATCCATAAAGTGTGTAGTTAGAACAAGGGTTACGCCTTGTTCCTTCAGACGGAATAAGCGATCCCACAAGATATGGCGAGCTTGAGGATCTAATCCGGTTGTCGGTTCATCTAGTAACAAAATATCTGGTTCACTCACAAGGCCGCGCGCAATTGTTAAACGGCGCTTCATTCCGCCACTGAGCGCTTCAACCTTCACATCACGCTTTTCTTCTAATTGTGCAAACTCAAGAAGTTCTTCGATCTTGTTTTTAATAAACTTCTTTGACAAACCGAAGTAACGCCCATAGATGTACAAGTTCTCGCTGACTGTTAATTCGCCATCGAGATTATCTTGCTGGGGTACAACTCCAAGGTGGGCACGTATAAGAGGGCCAAATAATTCAGGGTCTTTACCAAGGATTTCTACAGTTCCACTTGTGCGCTGAGATGTTGCCGCAAGAACGCGCATGATCGTTGATTTGCCAGCACCGTTGGGTCCAAGCAAACCAAAGGACTCACCCTTGGCCACATCGAAGTCCACGCCATCAACTGCAGTGAAATCTCCGAATTTCTTAGTCAAACCACGCGCTGAAATAAGTGGATTAGACATCCCTAAATCCTACATGAGTATAGTTCGCTTACGTGCGCTTCATAAATAATCCCACCCACGATCTCACCTATGACGATGTCTTTATGGTGCC
>JAPLBK010000076.1 GCA_026392775.1 Actinomycetota bacterium | reverse complement strand
ATTGCACCGCGTGCATCACTGCGCCAATACGGTGCAAAGAGGCCTGAGAATGCGGGCACAAAATAAACTCCTGCAGTATCTGTCACAGAGGATGCAAGATTTTCTGTTTCAGCAGCGTTAGTAATGATGCCCAATTGATCGCGCAGCCATTGGATTGCAGAGCCAGTAACAGCAACGGAACCTTCCAAAGCGTAATGTGCAGGTTGGTTACCAAATTTAAAACAAAGGGTTGTGAGCAAACCATTTTTTGATCGAACGATTTCGGTGCCTGTGTTGAGTAGAGCAAAGTTTCCAGTGCCATAAGTTGTTTTAGATTCACCTCGTTCAAAGCAGACTTGCCCAACCATTGCAGCCTGTTGATCTCCTAAGATTCCAGCGATTGGAATAGAAGTTCCAAATGGACCGTGAGGATCAGTGGATGCATACACTTCAGAGGAAGATCTGATCACTGGTAGTGAACTGCGAGAGACTCCAAAGATATCTAGAAGTTCTTGATCCCAATCAAGGGTTTCAAGGTTCATTAGCAATGTGCGACTGGCGTTGGTCACATCGGTTAAGTGAACTCCACCGCGAACTCCGCCTGAAAGATTCCACAGCAACCACGAATCAATAGTTCCCATACGTGCATTTTCACTATTTGCAGCGGGAATATTATTGAGAAACCAGTTCATCTTGCTTCCGGCAAAATAAGGAGCAATCGTTAAGCCAGTCTTAAAGCGGATTGTTTCCTTTTGGGAATCAGTTAATGTTGAGAGAAAATCTGTGGTGCGAGTGTCCTGCCATACGATGGCATTAGATAGAGGTTGCCCAGTGCTTACATCCCAAACCACTGTGGTTTCGCGTTGATTGGTGATTCCAATGGCTGCTAAATCAGAGCCCAAGATGTCGGCCTGCTTGAGTGCGCCAGCGATAACTTCTTGCACGCGTTGCCAAATTTCAGCTGCATCATGCTCAACCCACCCGGGGTGAGGCATTATTTGGCGATGTTCGAGTTGGTGCTGGCCAATAACTTTGCCCGAGTGGTCAAAGATCATGAAACGAGTACTTGAAGTCCCTTGATCCAGGCTGCCGATATAAGTCACGAAGAGAAAACCTTTCACAATTAAGTTAGGCTTACTCTACCCAGATGCAATGGAGAATCAACGCTTATGTTCCTGTCACAGCTAAGCCCTCAGCAGCGTGATAGCGCCATTGCACAATTATCGAGTGAATCCTTTGACATCTTAGTTATAGGCGGGGGAGTCACGGGCGTTGGGACGGCCCTTGATGCAGCATCGCGTGGTCTGAAAGTAGCTCTAATTGAATCCCAAGATTTAGCTTCTGGAACTTCGAGTCGCTCTAGCAAACTTATTCATGGTGGCCTGCGATATCTAGAACAATATGACTTTAAGTTAGTACGTGAAGCACTCCATGAGCGCGAACTCATGGTTTCCTCTTTATCTCCACACCTAGTTAAGCCAGTTGGATTCTTATTTCCGCTGACAGAAAAATTCAAAGAACGCACATACGTTGGTGCTGGTCTTGCACTCTATGACGCCCTTCGGGGTTTTCAACGCGCCCTTCCTTGGCACAAACACATTGGTCAAAAGCAGATTAATGAGATTGCACCATCTTTGCGCCCGGATTTAATTACTGGAGCAATTAAGTATTTTGATGCACAGGTAGATGATGCACGGCACACAATGACTATCGCGCGCACAGCTGCCCGCCATGGAGCAGTGATTGCAACACGAGTGAGTGCACAATCTCTCTTGCGTCAAGGCAAGCGCGTTGTAGGAGTTAAAGCAAAAGATTTAGAGTCTGGAAAAACTATTAATATAACTGCAACAGCAACAGTCATGTGTGCTGGTGTGTGGAGTGATGAGTTGCATGCAAAGTTTGAATTAAAGCCAGGCTATGGCGTGACCATGAGTAAGGGTGTTCATATCGTTCTACCAGGCTCAGCAATTAAATCTAACGCTGGAATTATTCTCAAGACTCCGGTTTCAGTTCTGTTCTTGATTCCATGGGGAGATAAGTGGATCGTTGGAACTACCGATACTCCATACACAGGAGATAGAGCAGAACCTTTGGCTAGTCGCGAAGATGTTCAGTACATTTTGGATCAAGCCAATCGCGTACTCTCTCCTAAATTAGATGTTTCCCAAATTATTGGTGTGTATGCAGGCTTGCGACCTTTGGTAGCAAACAACAAGGACTCTGCAACAACCAAACTCTCTCGCGAACATACAGTTGATCGACCAGCGCCAGGATTTGTGAGTATTGCCGGTGGTAAATACACCACCTATCGAGTGATGGCTAAAGATGCAATTGATCGCGCAGTGATTGAACTTCGCGCCATTAAGCCTGAGTCGGTAACAGAAAAGCTGCCACTAGTTGGTACTGACGGCTACTTTGCATTAGTCCAACAGGTTGAGCGCTTGAGTGAAACCAGTGG
>JAPLBK010000162.1 GCA_026392775.1 Actinomycetota bacterium | reverse complement strand
AAGTGCACCGATCAGAGCGACATCTACAACGCGATCAATTGTCGAATCAAAAAATGCTCCCCACTGAGTACTTTTTTTGCTGATCCGCGCCATAGTTCCATCAAGAAGATCACTAAAAATAAAAGCAATGACTCCCATCGTTCCCCAGAAGTACTCCCCTTGTGGCCATAACCACAAAGCCATCACGCAGGTGCCTAAGGAGCCAAAAAAAGTCATTCCGTTTGGGGTTATCCCAATTCGCAACAACAAGACCGCAACTGGCTCAACAACACGGGCAACCGGCTTCCGCAAAATGGCACTTAACATAGTGAGTACATCGTAGGCTTTCGGGAATGAGATCGACAGCGCTCAAAATCGCCTTAATCGGCCATTCAACAGCCGATTTACCACATTTGGCGAAATCTATTGCCGACCATGGCTTGCGCACCCTGGAATTGCCTTTAGCGGTAAGTACCTTCGAAAGTTCCACAACCAATCCGGCAGAACATAATTTAGAAAACTTTGATCTAGCATTTTTTGCAATGAGTGCCCATGAAGGTTTAGATCAAGAGATTTTGAAATGGTGGGAAGCCGCATCGGAGTTATCACTTCCCCGGGCGCTACTCATAACCAAAATCGAAGCTGAGGAAGCAGATTTTGATGAAGCAATTTTAATTGCACGCCGGGTGCTTGATAATTTTACAACTCCATATTTGGTTTTACATGATGATGGTGGGGCTCCGTGTGCACTAATCAACTTAAAAGATTTAACAATTCATGATTACTCAACTGCTGAATTTAAAATCTATCCATGCGATGAGGATCATAAAGTGGTAATTCAAGAATTCAGAGAAGAGTATCTAGCTTCACTTGAAGAGTTCGATAAAGATTCTTTTGTTTTTGGGCTTTTCATTCCGGCGATTCCACTTTCAGTTAAAGCAGAAATTGGTTTTAATGAAGTTATTGGTCTAATTAAAGTTGTGAACGATCAGCAATCGCTTTAGTAATTTCAGCAATCGCTTCCTCCACTGAAATTCCATTTTTCTGCTCACCGTTGCGATAGCGAATTGAGATTGCATTTGCTTGTTCATCGACTTCGCCAGCAATGATCATAAAAGGAGTTTTTTGCATTTGCGCATTTCTGATTTTCTTTTGCATCCGATCATCCGAACTATCTATTTCAGCGCGGATTCCTAATTTGCGCATTTGCGAAACTATCTTTTCTAAGTAAGGCAAAAATGCATCCGCAACCGGAATCGCGGTAACTTGAACTGGGGAAAGCCATGGTGGAAAAGCTCCTGCATAATGTTCGGTAAGAACTCCGAAGAATCTTTCAATTGATCCAAATAGCGCTCTATGAATCATGACCGGCCGTTGTCTGGTTCCATCAGTGCCTACATATTCAAGTTCAAACCTTTGTGGAAGTTGGAAATCAACTTGGATTGTTGACATCTGCCAAGTACGACCGATTGCATCTTTTGCTTGCACTGAAATTTTCGGACCATAAAAAGCCGCACCTTCTGGATCTAAAATCAGATCTAATTTTTGATTCTTAGCCGATTCGCGCAACGCATCCGTTGCTTTCTCCCAATCCTCATCAGAACCTACTGATTTAGCTGGATTCTTTGTGGAAAGTTCCAAGTAAAAATCCGTTAATCCATAATCACGGAGCAATCCAAGTACAAATGTCAGCAAACTGTCGAGCTCGGCGACCATTTGATCAGGAGTGCAGTAAATGTGGGCATCATCTTGGGTAAAACCACGGGCACGAGTTAAACCTTGGATAACTCCAGATTTTTCATAACGGTAGACAGTGCCGAATTCAAATAACCGTAGAGGAAGCTCACGATAAGAACGACCACGTGAGCGATAAATTAAATTGTGGAAAGGACAGTTCATCGGTTTCATGTAGTACTGCGCACCTGCGCGTTTAACAGTTCCATCTAAATTGCGCTCTTCATCCAAAATCATTGGTGGGTACATTCCTTCTGAGTACCACTCAAGATGTCCGGAGGTTTCAAACAAAGCCGCTTTAGTTAAATGTGGAGAGTAAACAAATTCATAACCTTCTTCTTCGTGCCGCTTGCGTGAATACTCTTCCATTTCGCGGCGAATGATTCCGCCTTTGGGATGGAAGACTGCAAGGCCTGAGCCAATCTCTTCTGGAAATGAAAAAAGATCTAACTCTGTTCCAAGGCGACGGTGATCGCGCTTTTCAGCCTCTGCAAGAAGTTCTAAGTGAGCATTGAGCTCATCTTGTGATGGCCATGCTGTGCCATAGATTCGCTGGAGCATGGGATTCTTTTCAGATCCCCGCCAATACGCCGCTGCACTTCGCATCAATTTAAATGCAGGGATGTGTTTAGTAGAAGGAAGGTGAGGTCCTCTACAAAGATCTCCCCATACTGGATTTCCATCTCTGCCTAAATTGTCATAAATAGTGAGCTCTGCTCCCCCAACTTCCACACTGGCTTCTTCTCCAGCTGGTCCTTTAATGCCAATCAATTCACATTTGTATGGCTCATGTGAAAGTTCAGCTAACGCATCCTTTTCATTAACAACACGGCGGCGAAAACGCTGACCGTCTTTAACAATCTTGCGCATGACGCTTTCAATCTTGGTTAAATCATCTGGATTAAAAGGCGTCTTAGGATCAAAGTCGTAGTAGAAACCATCTTTAATCGGTGGACCAATGCCCAGCTTTGTGTCAGCAAATACTTCTTGCACGGCCTGTGCCATAACGTGGGCAGTTGAGTGACGAAGAACAAAGAGACCATCAGGTGAGTTGATTGAGACTGACTCAATAACATCGCCATCTTGCAGATCTGTCCATAAATCTTTGAGCACGCCATTAATACGGCAAACAACTACATCTTTACTATCTGCAAAAAGATGGGTGGGGCGTTGATCTGCCTCTATGGAGCGCGTAGCGCCATCAACGCTTACCTGAATCATGTGGCTAGCCTACCGAATACTTATGTGCCAACGCCTTTATTTCTTCCCCGAAGGCGCGTGAAAGATGCAAAGGCCTTGAATCAATCGATGAAATTGCGTGAGATAAACGCAAACTACTAATAAAAAAGGCTGACGTGATTTCTGAAATCCGAACTACTGGGATGCTCTCAACGGCAACAAGCTCATTTTCAATCAGCATCTGGCGAATGATCCCAGGCAAGAGAAGATCAGAAGTTGGTGGTGTTATCCATCGACTATCAATCTGGGTAATCAGATTTGTAACCGAACCCTCACAGATATTGCCTTTGGCATTGACAACGATCGCATCATCAAAGCCAGCAAGGCGGGCTTGCTCAAGAATTGCAAGACGATTCGTATATGGAAATCTCTTATGAACATCACCAGTTACTCGTTCTGGGTGCACTCGCACATCACAGCCACTTGTTTGTTCCGTATAAGGCATATGCACGGCCAACCAGTTGCCTTGATGATCAAAAGATATGCGGAGCATTCCTAGGCCCTGTGGCACTGAAGCAAAAAGCTCAGCCACACCTTGTGAAATCTGCTCAGGAGTTGGAATCGCTAAACCGAGTTCTTGTGCACTTCTTTGTGCGCGAGCAATATGTCTACCTAGTGAAAAGGGGCGGTTTCCAACACTCTTAATCGTCTCAAAGATGCCTTCACCGTCTAGCCATCCATCATTTGATGCAGGAACTTCGTTGATGTTTTTCAATTGGCCGTTATAAATTACTCTCATAGAACACCACCAGCAAGTGAGACTAAACGTCTTGCTTTAAGTTGCGTTTCTTCCCACTCATCATTTGGCACACTGGCCCACGTAATTCCAGCACCTGTGCCAAAGCGCAGTTTGTCATCTTTAAAAAAGATTCGAATGGCAACAGAGAGCTCACACTGATCTCCCTGCACCCATCCCAGTGCGCCGCAATAAGCTCCACGCTTGCCCTCATTTTCTTCAATGACAGATATGGCAGATGATTTAGGAGCTCCACTAATTGAACCCGGTGGACTCAAGCGAGTGAAGATCTCTGCCCAAGTAGTCTCATCTTTGAGTTCGCCTTCAATATCTGAAACCAAATGAACCAGGCCTGGATGAACTTCAGTTGATAACAACCGTGGCACGCTCACGCTTCCACTCTTGCAAATCTGTCCTAAATCATTTCGCATCAGATCAACAATCATGACGTTCTCGGCTTTGTCCTTCACGCCAAAATCAACTGTGCCAGCCGGTGCCGTGCCCTTGATGGGTGATGTACGAATGCGCTTTCCCTCTCGCTTAAGGAAGAGCTCAGGTGATGCCGACGCAATATCGATTCCCGGTGCTTGCAAGTAACAAGCCCACGGTGCTGGGTTTTTTTCAAGAATCAGAGAAAACAGACCACGCAGATTCTCAACCTCAACATCAATAGAGATTTCTCTGCATGCATTCACTTGATACACCCACCCCTGGGCAATGTGCTCTTGAACTTTCTGCACATATGCGATGTATTGGCTTTGACTAAAACTACTTGACCAGCTTCCACTTATTTTCTCCCACGGTGTTTGTGGAAACGATGCTTCAATAACATGATCAAATTTAGCTGCGCGAAAATCGCCTTCAAATGTTGTTGAGACGGCCCAGAATCCCCCATCTTCTAAACATGCAGGATCATTGGAGCTCTGAGAATGGCCAGTTGCTAAACGCCCATTCATCCAAAAAATAGGCGCATTCTGCGATGAAGTCACAAGGTAACGGTAGTCATTGAATTCCCAC
>JAPLBK010000075.1 GCA_026392775.1 Actinomycetota bacterium | reverse complement strand
GTTGTGACTCACCTGCCTCAAGTTGCCGCTTGGGCTGATTCTCATTTTGTAGTCACGAAGAACTCTGATGGTTCAGTTACTGAAAGCAATGTGACTAAAGTGGTGAAAGAGGATCGCATCGAGGAGATTGCACGCATGTTGGCGGGTATGGAGAGCTCCGTGAGCGCTCGTGAGCACGCCACTGAACTCCTAGAACTGCCTTTGTTGAAGCGATAGGCAATCCGATGATAGGTTGGTCTCCCATGGGCCAACCTCATGTGACGAAACACTTGTTTGTAACTGGCGGAGTCGCCTCATCACTTGGCAAAGGACTCACCGCCTCATCACTTGGTAGGTTATTAGTAGCCCGAGGCATCCGTGTAACGATGCAAAAGCTTGATCCTTATCTCAATGTTGATCCAGGCACCATGAATCCATTTCAACATGGTGAAGTGTTTGTTACCGATGATGGTGCGGAAACAGATTTAGATATTGGTCACTATGAAAGATTCCTCGATACCAATTTACATGGATCCGCTAACGTCACCACAGGTCAGGTGTATTCGCGCGTTATTGCAAGAGAGCGCCGTGGTGAGTATTTAGGTGAAACTGTTCAAGTTATTCCGCATATTACTAATGAGATCAAAGAGCGTATCCGCACGATGGCTGCGCCAGATATTGATTTAGTTATCACTGAGGTCGGCGGAACTGTCGGAGATATTGAATCGCAACCATTCCTGGAAGCCATTCGTCAGATTCGTCAAGAAGTGGGTCGCGATAATGTTTTCTATTTACATATTTCTCTCGTTCCCTACATTGGCCCATCAGGTGAATTAAAGACCAAGCCGACGCAGCACTCTGTCGTTGCACTTCGCAGCATTGGTATTGCTCCGGATGCAATTGTTTTGCGTTCAGATCGCGAGATTCCTATGGCTGTGAAGAAGAAGATTTCACTGATGTGTGACGTGGATCTTGAGGCAGTTGTTGCTGCTATGGATGCACCTTCGATATATGACATCCCTAAGGTGTTGCATTCAGAAGGCTTAGACGCCTATGTTGTTAAGCGTTTAGATTTAGGTGGCCATGATGTGGTGTGGGGTGAATGGGATGCCTTGCTCCAGAAAGTCCATCATCCGAAGCACCATGTTCGAGTCGGCCTTGTCGGAAAATACATTGATCTGCCAGATGCCTACCTTTCAGTTTCTGAAGCTCTGCGAGCCGGTGGTTTTGCTAATGAAGCAAAGATTGAAATTGTTTGGATTCCAAGTGATGAGTGCGAAAGTGCCGAGGGTGCAAAGAAGCACCTGGGTGGTTTAGATGCCATTGTGGTTCCTGGAGGTTTTGGAATTCGAGGCATTGAAGGAAAAGTCGGCGCACTTTCATTTGCTCGTCAAAACAAGATTCCAACGCTGGGATTGTGTTTAGGGTTGCAGTGCATGGTGATTGAAGCTGCTAGAAACCTAGCTGGCATAAAGGATGCTATTTCTGCTGAGTTCTCTGATTCTGGAACACCAGTGATAGCAACTATGGATGATCAAAAACATGTTGTTGCAGGACAAGGTGACATGGGCGGCACAATGCGCCTGGGTCTCTATAAAGCAGATCTACTCAAAGGATCAGTAGTAGCAGATACGTATGGATCACTTGAGATTTCAGAGCGCCATCGTCATCGCTATGAAGTCAACAATAAGTATCGTGATCAAATTTCTAAGGCTGGCTTAGTTTTCTCAGGCATGTTTACGCAGCGTGATTTGGTGGAGTTTGTGGAACTGCCTCAACAGGTGCATCCTTACTACGTAGGAACACAGGCTCACCCAGAGCTACGTTCACGTCCAACGAAGCCACACCCACTCTTTGTTGGATTGATTAAAGCGGCGGTAGCAGCGAAAGGTAAGTAAATGATCGTTGGAGTACCTAAAGAGATTAAGCTCCACGAATCACGAGTTGCTTTTATGAAAACCGTAGTCAAAGCGCATGGATATGCAAACGTTGAATTTTGATTTAGTCTCCACATCGTTTCTCAATCATTTAACAATTGAACGTGGATTATCTGTGCACACGATTGCGGCATACCGCAGAGATTTAGTTAAGTTCGAAAACTTTCTCAACGGAACACCTCTAGGCGAAATTGACCCACAAGTTATCTCTGAATTTGAAGTATCCCTAAAGAGTGCTCAAGCATCACCTGCGAGCATTAGTCGAATCAATTCTACTGTGCGATCTTTTTTTAAACATGCCATGAGTGAGTTTGGAGTAGCTAATCCAACTTTCGAGATGTCTCCAAGCCAATCAAAGCGGCGACT
>JAPLBK010000129.1 GCA_026392775.1 Actinomycetota bacterium | reverse complement strand
GCATCAATATTGATAGTCACAGTGGATGCAAAATTAGCGGCCCAGACATCAACTGCAGCTTGCACTTCTTTTTTTGCCCAGTCTGGGAAGTTGTTGTATTTAACTTCAATTTTAGATTTAGCTTGCAGATTCTTAGCTGGTCCACGTTGCTCAGGTTTTGTATCTGTTGCAGTACCAGCATAAATATTGCCCCATTGTGTTGCAGGGATGACTCTGTAGAGAGCTTCTGCAGTTGGCGCAGATAAAATTGAAGCAAGAAGGGCAAGGACAACAACGCTGGCCCACAGCTTCTTCAAGAGGATTATTTGCACAGGGGCACACTATCAAGGTGAGATGATTGGGCCATAGCCAGAGGTTGGATTATTCAATTCTCTAAGGAAACTGACAGAAAGAGTGAGCCCAATGACAGTGATAACCGTATTCACACGACATGGTTGTCATTTGTGTGATGTTGCAGTAGCTGTTCTTGAGGGAATGCGGGTCGAACTCAATTTCAAGATAGAAAAAAACTATGTAGATGGAGATTTAGAGTTAGAAAAGCTTTATGGTGAGCAAGTTCCAGTAATTCACATAGATGGAATCCATCATGATTTCTTTAGGGTTGATCCTGAACGGTTTAAATCTTCCCTTGAAAAACATCGTCAGCGTCAATAATTTTATAAGAGTAACCCTGCTCAGCTAAGAAGCGTTGGCGGTTCTGAGCAAAATCTTGATCAATAGTATCTCTAGAAACTACTGAATAAAACTTTGCCGTGCGTCCATCTGACTTTGGTCGCAAGATACGTCCTAATCGTTGTGCCTCCTCTTGGCGACTTCCAAATGCGCCACTGACTTGAATAGCAATAGTTGCATCAGGTAAATCAATTGAAAAGTTAGCTACCTTTGAAACAACGAGAGTTGTTATTTCTCCTGATCTAAATTTATTAAAGAGAATCTCGCGTTCTTTGACCGGTGTTTCACCTTTAATCAATGGCACGCCTAAGACCTCAGATAGATCATCTAACTGATCAATATATTGACCAATGACCAGTATCTGCTCGCCTTGGTGTTTCTTAACTAGTGCTTCAACAACATCACGCTTTGTGCGAGTAGTTGCACAATAGCGATAGCGATTTTCTACTTCAGCTGTTGCATAAGACAAACGCTCAGTTTCAGTCAGATTTACTCTTACTTCGATGCACTCTGCAGGAGCGATATATCCTTGCGATTCAATTTCTTTCCAAGGAACATCAAAGCGTTTTGGACCGATGAGTGAAAAGACCTCACCTTCCATTCCATCTTCGCGCACCAATGTGGCAGTTAAACCTAAACGGCGGCGTGACTGGATATCTGCAGTGAAGCGAAAAATGGGAGCGGGTAATAAGTGCACTTCATCATAGATAATTAAGCCCCAGTCATATGAATCAAAGAGATCCAGGTGGGCATAAACCCCGTTCTTTTTCTTCGTCATTACTTGATACGTAGCAATAGTTACAGGGCGAATCTCTTTCTTCGCACCTGAATACTCGCCAATCTCATCTTCATTGAGCGATGTTCTTTTAAGCAACTCTTCGCGCCACTGCCTTGCCGCAAGGGTATTTGTCACCAAAATTAAGGTGGTGGCCTTGGCATGTGCCATGGCTGCTGCGCCAACAATCGTTTTTCCAGCACCACACGGCAAAACAACTACGCCTGAACCACCATGCCAAAATCCTTCAGCAGCTAACTCTTGATAGGGACGGATTTTCCAATCATCTTGCTTGAGTGCAATTTCGTGGGCTTGTCCGTCAACGTAACCAGCAAAGTCTTCTGCTGGCCAACCAAGGCGGAGCAGTGAT
>JAPLBK010000092.1 GCA_026392775.1 Actinomycetota bacterium | reverse complement strand
TTCCATAATCAACTTCAGTGAGATTCTCATCCTTCACCAGAAGCTTCTGGGTAGATTTTGGTAGTGCGCCAAGCCAGGGTGCGATTGTTTCGTGACATCTTTGCATGGGGCTAATGCGGATTTGTGCGATAGGAAAAGAACCCAGTCTGGAGGCAAGTTCCTGGGATTGCTTTATTCCCTTTTCAGAGAGTGAGATATTAGGAAGACGCCCAGATAAGACCCCTCGAGCATTTGCCTGGGAGTGGGCATGTCTAATCAAAACTATCTGCATATCGCAAAGGCTATCGCAGGTTTTACTCTCATGACTTGCTAGGGTCTCTCCATGCAGATGAGAAAAGCGGGCATTAGCGGGCTCATGCTCTCTCGATTAGCGCTAGGAACTATGACGTGGGGTCGCGATACTGACGAACATGAAGCTGCCGATCAGTGCAGCGCTTTTATTGATGCTGGCGGAAATTTCATTGACACAGCTTCAACGTATGGCGACGGTGACAGCGAACGTGTGATTGGCGGACTCATTGGCACTCTTTTTCAACGCGACGAAGTTGTCATAGCAACTAAAGCAGGCCTGACTTTTCCTGATGGTGTGCGCACAGTTGATAATTCACGACACGCTCTTATAGCCGAGTTGGACCGTTCACTCGCCAGAATCGGCAGCGATTTTGTAGACATCTGGCAGGTTCACACCTGGGACCCTTTTTCACCCATCGATGACACACTCTCTGCACTCGACTACGCCTATAGTACCGGGCGGGCGCGCTATGTCGGTATTTCAAATTTCACAGGATGGCAACTGGCTCAGTCTGCGACGAAACAAATTAGCAACTCAGCAAAAGCGCCGATTACTACGATTCAAAGTGAGTACTCATTGCTCAACCGTGATGTTGAGATGGAAATTCTAGATAGTGCGCAAGCTTGTGGTGTTGGATTTGTTGCTTGGGCACCACTTGCGCGTGGTGTTCTCACCGGTAAATATCGCAATGGAATCCCGAGTGATTCGCGGGGTGCTGCGCCACATTTCGCTAAAGACATCGCTCTCTATCTTGATCCACGAAGTAGTGGCATCGTTGAAGCGGTATGTGTTGCTGCAAGCGGGTTGGGGTATTCGCCTCTTGAGGTAGCGCTAGCGTGGGTAAGAGATGCTCCTGGTGTGACCAGCACAATCATTGGTGCTAGAACTGGTGCTCAACTACGTGGCATATTACAAAGTGAAGAGATTTCTCTCCCAGACATTGTCCGCAACGCCCTAGATGATGTCAGCGCTTAGGCGTGTTCTAGGAAATCTTTCAATACTCGAACACCAAAAGTAAGACCCTCAACAGGAACACGCTCATCAACTCCATGAAATAGCGCCATGAAATCAAAGTCAGCGTCTAGTTTGAGTGGTGAGAATCCATAACCGATAATTCCGAGTTCAGCTAGCGCTTTGTTATCAGTTCCACCGCTCATGACATATGGAACTGGTACACCTTCTGGATCTTCAACCATAATTGCAGCGCACATCGCATCAACAAGATCGCCCTCGAAAGGTACCTCTAAAGCTTTATCAGTAGTAATAGTTTCTAAAGTGATATCTGGACCAATAAGAGATTTGATTGTTTCATTCAACTCGTTTTCAAAACCAGGGATAAAGCGACCATCTACAACCGCGCTAGCTGATCCAGGAATAACGTTTGCTTTATAACCGGCTTCTAACATTGTTGGGTTAGCTGTGTTTTGCAATGTTGCACCAACCATGCGAGCAGCAAATCCCAACTCACTCAGCAGTGGTGTTAAATCTTTTTCGTTGTACTCCTTGCCAGTCTCTGCAGCTACCTTCTTGAAAAACGCCTTTACTGTTGCGCTATAACGTTGTGGCCATTGGTGATTACCAATCTTTGCTACTGCTTCACTTAAACGAGTGATAGCATTTTCATTGTTTGTAACGGAACCGTGTCCTGCGCGACCGTGTGCAGTGAGCCTCATCCAGTGAATGCCTTTTTCTGCAGTCTCAATCAAATAGAGACGCTTGCCACCAGCAACAGTTACTGAGAATCCACCAACTTCGGATACAGCTTCCGTACATCCGGCAAACACCTCAGGGTGCTTATCGACCATCCAATGTGAACCATAAATGCTTCCAGCTTCTTCGTCAGCAAAGAAAGCTACAACAATGTCACGCTTTGGCTTGTAACCAGTTCGCGCCCAATCTCGTACCGTAGCCAAAATCATGGCATCCATATTTTTCATATCTACTGCTCCGCGGCCCCAGATCATTCCATCGCGAATCTCTCCACTGAAGGGATCAACCGACCAATCATCGGCATTTGCAGGCACAACATCTATGTGACCATGAAGAACTAATCCGGGGCGCGTCGAATCTCTTCCTTTTATTCGCGCAATTACATTGCAGCGTCCGGGAGCTGCTTCATACATTGTTGCTTGAATACCAACTTCAGTCAGCAGCTTCATCACATGCGCAGCGACTTCCCTTTCATCGCCTTTGCCATCTCCATAATTGACAGAAGGAATTCGAATCAATTCCTGGCATATCCGAATAGCTTCATTTTCAAGTTCAGTGCGTGATGATGTAGTCATTTCGCCATTCTCTCACCCAATTGCTATCCTTTCCCAGCACTTAGTCCGGGTGGCGGAATTGGCAGACGCGCTAGCTTGAGGTGTTAGTTCCCGTAAGGGATTAGGGGTTCAAGTCCCCTCTCGGACACATTCGTTAGGATAAGCAGATGAAGATTGATGATGCGCTCTCACTCATCAGAGCAATCCCTGATTATCCAAAACCAGGAATCCTCTTCCAGGACATCACCCCACTTCTAGCCAATGGCGAAGCTTTCTCAGTAGTCACAGATCACTTCTCACAATTTGCTAGGGCTTCAACTTCTATTGCTGGTATTGAAGCTCGCGGATTTATCTTCGCATCGGCCTTGGCTAACAAAATGAAGACAGGATTTGTGCCAATCCGAAAAGCGGGCAAACTCCCCCACACAGTTTTCTCCCAAAACTATGGTCTTGAATATGGAACTGATGTTTTAGAGATACATGTTGATGCAATTCCATTTGCTGGCGAAGTACTCCTCATTGATGATGTTTTGGCAACTGGCGGAACACTAGATGCCGCAATTCAACTTGTTAATCGTGCAGGCGGGAGTGTTTATCAAATATTGGCACTACTTGAGATTCAAGCACTTGAGGGTCGTGCCCGCCTAGCCTCTAAATATCCTCAGATTCCGGTTCATTCACTGGTAGTTTCTTAAAAATGCGCATTACCCAGATTCAGGGCCTTCGCGCCCTTGCCGCAATATTAGTCACTGTATTTCACGCTCGTCTTGTTCCTGGTGGATTTATTGGTGTCGACATCTTCTATGTGATCTCGGGCTATTTAATCACAGGACTTATTTTGCGGGAGATAGAAAAGACTGGAACTCTTGATCTAAGAGCTTTCTATCAGCGTCGTATCAAACGCCTCTTACCGACATCAGTGTTCGTTCTCTTTGTAACAGCAGTCTTTGCCTGGATTCTCTTTCCCCCAATTACCCGTGACTCCCTAGGCAGAGATCTCTTTGCTGCTGCAGCCTATATCTCTAACTATCTCTTTGCCTGGTGGCAAAATGATTACCAGAATCTCAATGCAACGCCATCACCATTTATTCATTATTGGTCGCTGGCTGTTGAAGAACAGTTCTATCTCGTATGGCCGCTCTTTATCCTGTTTCTGGCACGTTATGGGAAGAAAGTGATTCTTAGTGGGATAGCAATAACAACGTTTCTCTCTCTTTTGTTTTCCATCTATCTCACTCAAGTTGCACCTATCTGGGCCTTTTATTCCCTTCCCACACGTGCTTGGGAGCTAGGTTTTGGGGCGCTACTTCTTTTCCTTCCGGAGACGAAAAAGAAGATTCGAATCTTTCCATGGTTAGGCTTCTTCGGAATTGCCTTCTCTTCACTCAACTTCAATGAAAGCACTGCCTTCCCAGGAAAAAGTGCCTTGCTTCCCGTATTAGCCACGGTTGTGCTAATCGCATCAATCAAATACTGGCCACCACTATTCAATGATCTATCGAATTCACGTTTGAGCCAATGGTTAGGTGCAATCTCTTACCCGCTCTATCTTTGGCATTGGCCCGCCTTAGTTCTTCCTAGCAGCGCCCTTGGGAGACCACTTCGTGTCCATGAGCGCTCTTTATGCATTGTGTTGACCATTGTTCTTGCGCACTTCACTAGCAAATATCTTGAAGAACCCTTGCGCAATAGGAGTTTTTCATCGAGAGCTGTTTACAAAGGGGCTGCAATCACAACGGCTGCATCACTCGTTATGGGTGTGGTCATCGCATTGAGTACTTCCTCGATTATCACCACAAGAGGTGAAGTTTCCTACACATTTGACTTGGTAGAGGTGATGCAAAAACCCGCTGTCTACGGCGATAACTGCCATGTGAACTACGGAGAAGTCAAGTCAGGAAATTGCACATATGGTGACAAGAACTCATCGGAAACGATTGTCCTCTTCGGTGATTCACATGCAGCTCAATGGTTTCCAACGTTAGAGAAACTTGCCAATAAACGTGGGTTCAAACTGATTTCTCTCACCAAATCCGCATGTCCAGCTGTTGATACCAAGCGTGCCGATCAAGGTGCATTTAAAATGGCGGACTGCGCCAAGTGGCGGGAAAACTCCGTAAAAAGAATTGCTGAGATTAAACCTTTAGCAGTGATCACAAGTAACTTTCAATATTACACCCCTGCCAACAGCAAAATAAGTCGATCTCAATGGTGGAGCGATGGACAGAGAAAGTTGCTTACGGAACTGAGAGGCTCCACCAAAAACCTTATCTATATTAGCGATACTCCACGACCTCTGCGAGATATCCCCAACTGCTTAGCGTCTCGTGACTCTAGCGTTTGTGACTCAACAGAAAAGTCTAAGGTTTCAGTCATTTCAGGCTTTCAAGTATTGAATCCAAACCAATGGCTTTGTTCTTCATATTGCCCGGCAATCATTGATGGAACTGTTGCTTATCGCGATGCATCTCACATAACGGTAGAAATGGCTTTGAAACTTTTGCCCAAACTCGAAGAAGCTCTTATCGCTGGAGGGCTCTTTGCCTAACTCTGTGGCAAGATGCATTCCATGGCCGAACTGACTTACTACTGCGGGACGATGGATAGCGGAAAATCCACCCTTGCCCTGCAGACCGCCCATAATCACCAAAGCCGCGGCCGAACAGGTCTGATTTTCACCAATAAGGATCGCGCCGGCAGTGGAATCATCTCTTCACGTTTAGGTCTATCGAGTCCTGCAATCGAAGTTATCCCAACCTTAGATATTCATAAGTTTGTTGTTGATGCACTATCTGCTGGCGATCGCATTGATTACATCATTTGTGATGAAGCGCAGTTTTATGAGCCGCTGCAAATCGAGCAGCTAGCCCGTATCGTAGATGGACTTGGCATTGATGTTTACGCTTTTGGTATTTTGAGTGATTTTCGGACAAAGCTCTTTCCCGGATCTTCCAGATTAGTTGAATTGGCAGATCGCGTGAACACATTGCAGGTTGAGGCGCTGTGTTGGTGCGGCTCTCGCGCAACCCATAACGCGCGAACTGTGGGTGGCGTGATGGTTGTTGAAGGCGAACAAGTAGTTGTTGGAGATGTCTCACCTGGTAGTGAAGTGGGTTACGAAGTTTTATGTCGTCGCCACCATATGCGCCAAGTTACAGCGCGCGCATCTCGTGCGGGTCATGTATCTTCGCAACCTCTACCGTTCAACCAATAACTCATGCTAGGAGTACCAATGAAGGCACGTGGTTTAGCAGCGCTATCAGCCAAAGCAGAACTCACCTCGTATGAATTTGAACGACGTGAGCTTGGCTCCCACGATGTTGCTCTAGAGATCGCTTATGCAGGAATATGCCACTCAGATATCCATCAAGTTCGCGAAGAGTGGGGTCCAGCGATTTTCCCTATGGTTCCAGGCCATGAGATTTCAGGAACAGTGAGTGCAATCGGAAGCTCAGTTACAAAGTTTGCTGTGGGTGATCGCATTGGAGTCGGTGTATTTATTGATTCATGCAGAAAATGCGCGAGCTGTCTCGCTGGATTACAGCAGTATTGCAAGGAAGGCATGACTGGCACATACAACACGATGGAGCGAGACGGAAAAACTGTCGCACTAGGTGGATACGCAAATCTCTTTGTCATCAACGAAGATTATGCAGTTCATATTCCAGCAAACCTTGCACTCGATGGAGTAGCTCCGCTTCTGTGTGCTGGGATTACTCTGTATTCACCACTACGCAAATGGAATGTTACTTCCACAAGCAAAGTTGCTGTCATGGGCCTAGGTGGACTTGGGCACATGGGCGTAAAGTTTGCCGTTGCAATGGGAGCTGAAGTAACTGTGCTTTCACATTCACCTTCCAAGCGAGAAGATGCGTTGGCTATGGGAGCTAAGCACTTTGTAGATACAAGTGCACCCAATGCACTCAAGCCTCTGACCAAGTCCTTTGATCTAGTTCTAAACACCGTAAGTGCCTATTTAGACATCAATGAGTACCTAGACCTACTCAAACTCGATGCCACACTCGTTGTTATTGGTCTGCCAGGCAGGCCTTATGAAGTCAACGCTGGGGCTTTGCTCAATGGTCGCAGACGCCTGGCTGGATCCATGATTGGTGGAATTCCAGAGATGCAAGAGATGTTGGATTTTTGTGGTGAGCATTCAATCGTTAGCGATGTTGAAGTTATTCAGGCCTCTTATGCAAATACTGCCTACGAGCGCACTATTGCAAGTGATGTGAAATACCGCTTCGTTATTGATGCAGCAACATTCTAAATAAAAGAATGAACAAGCATCGCAAGTAGCGGTGCAATAGCTAGGGCTGGTAATAAATTGCCAACGGCCACATGTTTGATGTTAAGCAAACGCAGACCAATTCCAATGAGTAGAACTCCTCCGACGATTGTCATGGCATCAACTTGGTATCCATCAAGGATTTCTCCTAGAGCTAATCCGATAACTGTCCAGAATCCCTGGTACAAAGCGACAGGAATTGCAGCAACAGCCACTCCCCAACCTAAGGATGAAGCAAAGGCCATGGCTGCAAAGAAGTCGAGTGTGCTCTTTAGCAGGAGTTGATCAATTCCATTCGACATTCCATCGCTAATACTGCCCAAAATCGCAAGAGGTCCAATTGCAAAAAGAAGAGATGCTGTAACAAATCCCTGTACGAATGGGCTCTCCTTGGATGCTTTGAACTTCTTCCGCAGATTCTCACCCAAATGATCCAAGCGATCTTCTAGTCCGAATGCAGATCCAATCAAACCACCGAAGATGAGCGAGCCAAGTACAACCAGTAACGGCCAACCAGCTGGCAATGAATCAATATAACGCGATGACCACAAAGGTATCAACGCCGACGCAGCTCCAAGAAGTGTTGCAAGACCTAATACATCTGTAAGAAGAGTTCTTGTCTTTGACTGCAATCTATGTCCAACAAAGATACCGAGACTTGCTCCACCTATGATTGAAATGACGTTGATGAGCGTGCCAATGCCTGGAAACATTGGTTAAGAATAGCCTGATATGGCATGAGTGGTTGCACTAGACTCATTCAATGTCATCGCATGCATTCATGGAGTTTCTACGTCCGCACCGCACCGTCCCACTCACTCCATGGACCGCACAATCTAAGTGGGATCTAGGCTTTACCCGCGTATTGATTTTGTGGGTAGGACTTTTCATTTTCGGCATTGGTGATGCCTTTGTTATTCAAAGCAATATCGGAAATGGCCCATGGTCGGTGTTAGCACAGGGAATTTCTAAAAATCTAGATATCACTATGGGCTGGTCGACTTTTGGAATTAGTGCACTTGTTTTGCTCGGTTGGATTCCTCTTCGAGAAAGACCAGGCTTTGGGACTATTTCCAACATTGTCATCATCGCGCTAGCTATTGAAATAGGTGTTACTTATATTCCACTTCAAGAGAATTACTTTGTAGGGATTCTCTACACATTATTTGGTATTGCTATGGTTGGGGTAGCATCCGCTCTTTACATCACGTGCGGCCTGGGACCTGGACCCCGCGATGGTTTGATGACCGGAATTCACTTTAAGAGTGGAATTCGAGTGGGCAGAGTCCGTTTAGCTATTGAAAGCACGGTCTTTACCTTGGGCTGGCTGCTCGGTGGCACTGTTGGGCTCGGAACACTCCTCTTTGCAGGCTTGATCGGTCAATCAATAGCCATTTCCCTAGGTGTCGTTTCCCGGCTTACGAGCAAGTAACTACTAGCCTCAAGGTATTCCCTCGGCGTGCGTAGGCCGTTTACTGCGCACGGGGTCGCAAACACCCCCGATAACAAAATTAGAAAGGCGTAGCTCATGTTGGATTCGTATTTTAAAATCTCAGAACGTGGCTCTTCAATTGGCCAGGAGGTACGAGGCGGACTCGTAACCTTCTTCACGATGGCCTACATCGTGGCTCTTAACCCAATCATCTTGGCCTACTCACCAGATGCAAACGGTCAGTTCCTCTTTGGAGGTGCTGCACCTGCACCTGCAATGGTTGCAGCAACGACAGCACTTGTTGCTGGCGTGCTGACCATTCTTATGGGATCAATTGCCAACTACCCATTAGCTCTTGCTACAGGTCTTGGTCTCAACACTTTCGTTGCAGTTGGTATCGCATCAAAGATGACATGGGCTGCAGCGATGGGTCTTGTTGTTCTTGAAGGTTTAATCATCCTTGTACTAGTTCTCACCGGATTCCGTGTAGCAGTATTCAAGGCGGTTCCACCTCAAATCAAGATTGCAATCTCCGTGGGTATCGGCCTTTTCATCGCCCTTATCGGATTAGTTGATGCAGGATTCGTTCGCCGTACAGGGAGCGGTCCAGTTCCCGTAGGTCTTGGCGTGAATGGAAACCTTGTTGGCTGGCCGACAGTAGTTTTCGTTTTCGGAACACTTTTGATCATCGGACTTATGGTTCGCAAAGTAAAGGGAGCGATACTTATTGGAATTTCGCTGGCTACCGTCTTGGCAATCATTCTCCAAAAAATGTACAACATTGCACCAGGGTTCACAGCCGGAAATCCACCTACTATCGTGGACGGCGGTTGGGGCCTCAATATTCCTTCAGTTCCTAAAGAGATTGTTGCTGTCCCAGAGTTTGATTTCACGGGACAATTTGATCTCCTAGGCGCCTTTAGTGTTGATAATGTTTCATTGATTGCAGCGATTCTCCTTCTCTTCACCCTCTTGCTCTCTGATTTCTTCGACACCGTTGGAACAGTTACAGCTATCGGTCATGAATCAGGTCTTGCTGATAAAGAGGGCAACGTCGATAACATCCAGAAGATTCTTTTAGTTGACTCTTTAGCAGCTGCGGCGGGCGGAGCAGCAGGTATTTCATCAAATACTAGCTACATCGAGTCAGCAGCTGGTGTGGGTGAAGGTGCTCGTACTGGTCTTGCTTCAATTGTCACTGGAATCGCATTCCTACTCACGACGTTCTTAGCACCTCTTGTGGCAATTATTCCTTACGAAGCTGCAACTCCTGCTCTGATCATCGTAGGTTTCCTCATGATGTCTCAGATCAAAAAGATTGATTGGGATGATTTGGGGATTGGAATCCCTGCATTCCTTACAATTATCTTGATGCCATTTACTTACAACATCTCTGTGGGTATAGGAGCAGGATTTGTTACTCACGTGGTTATTCGCCTAGTTCAGGGGCGTGGCAAGGAACTACATCCTTTGCTACTACTCGTATCAGGACTATTTATGGTTTATTTCCTATCCTCACCTATCAATGCGTGGATGGGATAAGCCTTAACCTAGAAAAGCCCCTGGGAAACTGGGGGCTTTTTTATTACCACGAAATAGAGGAAAGACCTCTTTGACCTAGTTTCGTATTGACTTGCGAAAAAGGTTTGGAGCCAAAGAATCCTCTATATGCCGATAACGGACTTGGGTGCGCTGAAAAAATTGAGAGCTTAGGATCAAAATATTGAGCTAAGTGTTGTGCCTTTGATCCCCAGAATATTCCTATAGCCCCTGATTCTCCAACCACTTTTGCTGTCGCCGCTGTGAATTCTTGCCAACCAAAATCCTCGTGAGCTAAGGATTGTGTGGGGCGTGTTGTGAGGATCTGATTGAGCAAAAAAACGCCCTGATCGGCCCAACGCTGCAGATTTCCATTGCTAGCAACCTTGACACCGCAATCATTCTCTAGCTCTTTAAAGATATTTCTCAGTGATGCTGGTAGTGGTTGCGTATTTGCCGCAACAGAAAACGCCAAACCGTGGGCATAGCCAGGTGTCGGGTATGGATCTTGCCCAAAGATTGCGACCTTTATTTCATCCGGCGGTAATTGATAGGCGGCAAAGATGTTTTCATAAGCCGGGGTCACATCACTTTCATCGATAAGTGATTCAATTGTGGAGACTAGAGGTCGGTAATCAGACAAGACCTTTTTCCACTCATCATGCAGTTGGTCAAAAAGCGCCATGGTCTATTGATATGAACGCGCGAAGAATCGCCCTGAGTCTTGAGTTACTAAGATCTTTTCATTAAAGATGGCAGAGATATGTTCAGAGGTAATTACGGCCTCTACCGGACCAGAGACGGCTATCTGACCGTCTTTAAGGAGAAGGGCGTGTGTAGTTCCGATGGGGATCTCTTCAATATGGTGCGTCACCAATATCGTTGCTGGCGCAGTGGGATCTGCTGCAAAATTGGCAAAGCGACGCAAAAGATCTTCTCGGCCACCAACGTCTAATCCGCCCGCTGGTTCATCAAGAAGAAGTAGCTCAGGATCTGCCATGAGCGCTCTTGCAATTTGAGTGCGTTTTTTCTCACCTTCACTGAGCGAGCCATAGAGACGTTCCCCTAATTCGCGCACACCGAAGGTAGTTAGCAATGCAATGGCTCTAGATTCATCCCATAAATCATAGTCTTCATTCCATCTACCCAAAATTGCATAGGCTGCAGTTAGGACGACATCCTTAACCTTTTCATCGTTTGGAATATCCTCAGCGATTGGTGCTCCGCAAATTCCGATACGCGTACGAAGTTCGAAGAGATCAACTCGACCCATTTGTTTACCCAAAACACTTACTGTTCCATGCGTAGGGAAAATCTTTGTGGCCAGAATCTGCAACAGTGTTGATTTACCTGCGCCATTAGGACCAAGAATAACCCACCGCTCCCCCTGAGCTATTTGAAAATTTAAAGGCCCAAGAATGATCTTTTCACCACGACGTACTGAAACATCGCTCAGTTCAAGAACAGGTGATGTGGTCATAGAGCAAAAAGATACTGGTTAGAGAGCAGCAAATGCCTCAATAGTGGCGATTGTGTGATGTGATTTTAAGATAATCTTGCCCTCATCATGACTAATAGCGCAGATGATGAACAATTCACCGGCCTGATCCTTCTGAGCGGCGTAGACAAGCCTGGCATTACCGCATCCCTTTTTAAGGTTCTCTCCGCCTTTGCCATAACAGTGCTGGATATCGAACAGGTAGTCATTAAAAATCGACTTATTCTTACCGTTTTAATAGCTCTTAATCCCGCACACGAGAGAGCGATAGCTGCTGATTTAGAAAGCTGTGCAACCAGTTTGGATGTGGATATAGCAACGCTCTTTTCATACGAGGGCAAGTCGGCAGTCTCCACAAAGGCCGGCCTTGTGCATGTAGTGATTTTGTCCACCAAAATGAATCCAACAGCGATTTTTGAACTTGCTACTGGCATGAGCGAAATCGGCGCAAATATTGAACGCATTACCCGCTTGGCTACCACACCTGTAACAGCAATAGAGTTTGTTCTATCTGGTGCAAACCAGGAAAAGCTGAGCCAGGTTCTCTCACCGATTGCATCTCGCAACGGCATAGACATAGCAATACAACCCGGTGGATTACAACGTCATGCTCGCAAGCTTGTGCAATTAGATGTTGATTCCACTCTGATTCAGCAGGAAGTTATTGAACTTCTAGCTGCCAAGGCAGGGGTGGCAGATGAAGTTATCGCCATTACCGATAAAGCAATGCGTGGGGAATTGGACTTTGAACAATCACTCCGGGCACGGGTAGCTCTGCTTGAAGGTTTATCGGTGAGCGCCATTTCAGAAGTTCAACAACAAATCCTTCTTACTCCTGGTGCTCGCACTCTTATTTCAACCCTACACAAACTTGGCCATACTGTTGCAGTCGTCTCAGGTGGCTTTATCGATGTCATCGCACCGCTGCTTAAGGAGTTGAACATAAAACATTTCAAAGCAAACACCTTAGGAGTAGAGAACGGTGTTCTAACGGGGAAAGTAACTGGGCCAATCATTGATCGAGCTGCTAAAGCTGCTGCTTTGCGTGAGTTTGCCGCGCTTGAATCCATCTCAATGGAACAAACAATAGCCATCGGCGATGGTGCAAATGATTTAGATATGATCGCTGCGGCTGGGTTAGGCATTGCATTTAATGCTAAACCTGCTGTTAAAGCCGCCGCCGATAGTTCACTCTCGCAGCCTTATTTAGATTCAGTTCTCTACCTACTTGGCATTTCCAAAGAAGAGATTGAGTCAGAAAAGATTTAAAGACGACAAGCGTGGATATCGGTCACTAAGATTCCACGGGCGCCAAGGGCCCAGAGTTCATCCATAACATCATTGGTCTCTTTGCGCTTAACCATGGCGCGAACAGCAACCCAATCAATATTTTGCAATGGTGAAATAGTTGGTGACTCTAAGCCTGGAGTAATAGCACACGCTTTATCAACCAGAGATTTTGGAATGTCATAATCCAGTAAAACATACATGCGAGCAGTTACAACACCTTGCAAGCGTCGAATAAGAATCTCGAGTTCTGCAGGAATTTCAATATCTTTTCTTGAAATAACTACAGCTTCACTTGTAAGTATTGCCTCACCAAATATCTTCAAGCCCGCCTGGCGAAGCGTATTTCCAGTGCTAACAACGTCGGCTATCAGATCGGCAACGCCTAATCTGACACTGCTCTCGACTGCGCCATCCAATCGCACTACATCAGCTTTGATTTTCAACTGCGCTAGGTGGTGATTAACTAAACCGGGATATGCCGTTGCGACGCGTTTTCCTGCGATGTCAGAGATCTTCCATTCGCGATCGGCGGGTCCAGCAAATCTAAATGTTGAAGCTCCAAAGTTGAGTGAAAGAAGCTCTTGAGCACTTGCAGCTGAATCAATCAAGAGATCTCGACCTGTAATTCCAGCCTCTAACTCCCCCGAGCCAACATAGATTGCAATATCACGAGGGCGAAGGTAGTAGAACTCCACGCCGTTATCGTTATCAAGTAAAACTAGATCACGGCTATCTGTGCGTTGGCGGTATCCCGCCTCTTTTAGAATGGCAATAGATTCCTCAGCAAGAGAACCTTTATTGGGGACGGCTATGCGTAACATGTTTGCTCGATTCACTTATAGGTAGGTGTAGACATCATCCAGAGTCAGACCGCGAGCTAACATCAGTGTTTGCACGTGATAGATCAACTGACTAATCTCTTGAGCTAAAGCTTCATCACTCTCGTGCTCAGCCGCTAACCAGACTTCACCAGCTTCTTCCAAAATCTTCTTGCCGATTGCGTGCACTCCGGCATCCAGGGCAGCAACAGTTCCTGATCCATCTGGGCGTAGCAGGGCCTTTTCACTTAACTCAGCCCATAGAGATTCGAAATTCTTCATGGGGCTAGTTTACTAGAGAGATAAGGCTCGCCGTCCCCAATTTATGCTCACCTGCTCTCAAAGGCCTTTGGCAAGATTACGCAAAGCAAGAACCATTGCAGCTGGATCATTAGATTTAAAGACTGCGCTACCTGCCACAAATGTGTCAGCTCCGGCTGCGACTGCAATCTCTATCGTCTCTAGCGATATGCCTCCATCAACTTGTAGCCAGATTGGGCGATCACCAATTGCCTTACGGGTTGCTTGGACTTTGTCCATCATCTCACCCATAAATTTTTGCCCACCAAAACCTGGTTCAACAGTCATAATCAAAAACATGTCTACAAGATCAGTAAATTCTTCATAGTTGGTTAGAGGCGTATTTGGTTTTAGCGCTAAACCAGAGCGCGCACCCTCGCTTCTAATCACACGCAATGTCTGACCGATGTTCTTGGCAGCTTCGGCATGAATGGTCACACTTGCACATCCCACTTGAGCATAAAGAGGAGCAATCTGATCAACATCGGCAACCATCAAATGTGCATCCACACCAATAGGACAACCCTCAATGATTTCACTTGCAGTTTCAAAATCGAAGGTGAAGTTGGGAACAAAAATATTGTCCATAACATCTAAATGAATAAGGTCTGAGACACTTGAGATCTGGGCTATCTCCTTCTCCAAATGCTTAAAATCGGCGTTGAGAATACTCGGTGTTATACGAATCTCACGGTTCATCTCTCTAGCCTAACTCTCATGGCACTACTTCTTTCGTAGCAGCGCTAGAAACATCGCATCCGTGCCGTGCTTATGGGTCCAAAGAGACATTGATTTGCCGCGCGTTGCATCATTTAAGTTCTTAGGTAGGTACTCATTAATATCTAATTGTTCTAGCTCTGGATATTTCTTCAAGATATCGAGGACTTGTACTGTTGTTTCAGCCAGATGCGGGGAGCACGTTGCATAGCCCAGAATGGCACCAGAGTTCATCACTGATACTGCGCTATCAAGTAGCTCCCGTTGCAAAGAAGTGAGTTCCCGAAGATCAGTTAAAGACCTGCGCCATCGCACCTCTGGCCTGCGGCGAAGGGCCCCAAGGCCTGTGCAGGGAGCATCAATGATTACTGCGTCAAAACTCTTCCCGTGACTTGCGATCTCTCGACCGTCTCCACACCACACAGTTGCGCCGTGCACCACCTTTTTCACTAATTCGGCGCGAGGTACTGACACTTCATTTGCAGTAAAATCTATGGCGCGCTCTTTTGCAATACTTGAAAGAAGTGCAGCTTTCCCACCAGGGCCCGCACACATATCCAACCAAGAATTTCCAGCAGAAGCTGCGGCAAAAACCGTTGCGACTAGCTGTGAACCTTCATCTTGCACGCCAGCCAGACGGTGCTTAATCACATCTAAATTTCCAGGATTGCCCTTCAAACGTGCACCCAACTGCGAATACATCGTTGCCTCTGCCCCAAGTGCAACTAACTCCGCTTGAGTTGAGTAGCCAGGCCAAGAAACTAAGGTTGGAAGGGCTGGCACATTGTTTGTTGCAAGTTCTGCTTCAACTGCGTCCCAATCTTTTAGCAAATCAAAATAAGCAGAGATTATCCATTGTGGATGAGAATATTGGATGGATAACCTTTCGACTGCATCACTGATCTCTCCAAGAGGTGCAAACCATTCCTCATAGCTTTTACGGGTAACAGATCGAAGAAGTGCGTTAACAAAGCTGGCCTTGGACTCTCCTAGACGTTTACGGGCAACTTCAACAGTGGCAGAGACTGCTGCGTGATCTGGAATACGGAGCTCATGAATTTGATGAACACCCATCCGCGCAAGATCGATAATTCCTACGTCAACTTCATTCCACGGTCTGTCTGAAATCTGGGCAAGGACCCAGTCATGCTTTCCCTGCATACGCAATGTTCCATAAACAAGTTCAGTCACTAGATTGCGGTCTCGATCTTCCAATGAAGAGGCGCTCAGAGCTGTGGGAAGTAGAAGGTTTGAATAGCCTTCATTGCGATTTACTTCAGTGATGAGATCAAATGCCAGCAAGCGAACTGCATCTGGCTTAGGGGCCTTGAAGGTGTTGCGCCTTGCCTCAACCACAGCGTTCTATGCTTTCAAAGCGAGCTCCGCGTGACCAATCTAGCGCCGACATTTCTTTCTTACCTGCTGGGGTAACTCTCTCCAACACAATTGCATTATCAATGCATCCTATGAAGCAATCAGAACCAATAACTCGTAATTCCCCTGGTTGCAAAACTGGAGCTACATCCGAGATTCTTGCCGATGAAATCTTGAGTGGTTGTCCACGAAAAATAGTCCATGCTTGAGGTTGGGGGTAGAAAGCTCGAATCTTATTAACTAGAGAACTCGAGGAAGAACTCCAATTTAGCTGCGCCTCCTCTCGAGTTATCTTTGCAGCAAGACTCCCCTGGCCAATTTGCGGAGTAGGAGGAACACCATTGCCAATAGCTTCAAGGGTCCGCTTGACTGCATCCACTCCAACGTGTGAAAGCTTTTCTAGTAGTTCAAAGCTACGCATCGTCGATTCAATCGGAGTTGTAATTGATGTATAGATGGGACCTGTGTCCATTCCAGGATCAAGTGCAAATACGCTCACTCCACTTTCTCTCTCCCCGGCCTCAATGGCCCTTTGAATGGGCGCTGCTCCTCGATACTTCGGCAAAAGTGAGAAATGCAGGTTGATGCAACCAAATTTTGGGATCGATAGCGTTGCGGCTGGGAGAATTCGCCCGTAACCAATCGTGATGAGTAGATCTACATCCGCAATAGCTGCCTCTATCTCTGAAGCACTCGATGGTGTCACCAAGTCTTTAGAATTAGCTTTAGCCCATTGACTAACAGGAGATGAGTGCACTTCCTGTCCACGTCCTGAAGGCTTATCAGGTTGGCTAATGACTCGGACTAAATCGTGCTCACTTTGTTGTAACCAATTAAGAGTTGGCAGAGCAACTTCGGGCGTAGCGGCTACCGCTAAACGCATTAAGTATTCCGTCCGAAAACAGAGTGCGGTGATGTCTTAATCGTTGGTGTCTTACCGGATTCGCTCTGTGCATTGAACCATTCAGACTCACGAATTTCGCGCATAGCCACTTTGCGATCCTCTGGCGATAGACGATCAATGAAAAGAATTCCATCAAGATGATCGGTCTCATGCTGCAGGGCACGTGCTAGAAATTCAGTACCTTCGATAACAACCGGCTCCCCAAACATATTGAAACCTCTTGCGACTGCATTCATCGCGCGCTTAGCGTCGTATCGCAGTTCGGGAAAAGAAAGACAACCTTCTTCTCCGTCCTGGATTTCATCGCCAAGTGTTAGCGTCGGATTAATCAAATGACCTAAAACATCATCAACGTGCCAAGTAAACACTCGCAATGGAACACCAATTTGGGGCGCGGCGAGACCGGCCCCGGGAGCCTCAAGCATCGTTTCAGTCAGGTCTGCAACTAACTTTCGCAGCTCTCTATCAAAGTCGACCACAGGTGCGGCCGGGGTCAACAACACCGGGTCACCGAATAAACGAATCTCTTGAATCGACATAGGTGAAGTCTATCAAAAATACTAAAGTGAATATGGATCTATCCGAAGGCTCGAATCACTCTTCTTGGCGATACTTCTGCGTCGCATTAACTCATGTAGAAATGATGTTAAAGCCGTCCTTGAATTTGATGAGGAAAGAAGCACAACCTTGCTTAATTCACTATCAATCCTGGTTGGGCCCAATACACGGGTATCACTCGCCAAACGCGCATCAGAAATCGCTCTATTAATTCCAGTAACCAATGGGCTTGCTTGCGCAGTTGGAAGAATCATCACAGCACTATTAACAGATGGCGGGAAAGAGATTTCAGAGCGCAGCGATAGCTCTCGCTTCAAGATTGCAGAAGGATTCCAACGTATCAAACTAGAAACTATGGGGTGTGAATCATCTATTGCTAATAGGACCACTCCCCCTTTTTTTACTGATCCCGCTACTTCAAAGAAGAGTTCATTTGCTCGCTCACTTGCTCGCAAATCATCGTGACTAAAGTAGGCGAGACCCTCAAGAACCACGACTGCGCTATATCCACCATCTACTTGCGGTATAGCGCCAGGAGTTGCCAGAACAATGCAGGGTTTACTCTCAACATGGTCCTTAATCACATCTGCAAAAGAGAGAACTATGGGAGTATTTGGAAAAGCTCGAGCAATCTCCTCTTGCGCCCTCTCGATGCCACGAGAGACAACGAATTTCTTATCTCTCGTGCAAAAACTACATTTCCATTCTTTATTTGTTACTCCACAAATCCGACAAGCTGGATCAGCATTCTTGCTAATTAGATGAAGTCGCCCGCCACATATGCATAGGGCAACATTTTTACAGTGCGCACAGAGAATTCCATTTGCGTAACCTTTGCGAGGCAATAAAAACAAGACTGCACCCTGAGAAATATTCGAACGAATGTCGCTAAAGATTCGCCCAGGCAAAAGAGAGGAATCAACTGGAGTGAAAGCTTTGACTGATACCTTCGCACTTGAATTGAAATAGGCGATTCGCTTTGTATCAATAAGTGCAGCAACATCTAGCGAAGGAACATATCCACACAAAATTACTCGGGCGAAATCTATGGATTTACGCATCATTGCGACTAAAGATGGCACTTCTTGAACCAATGATGATCTGATTTTGAACTTCCATAGCTTGCAAAAAGTTCGAATATCTGTCATTGCGTGAAAGAGAACTATCTATACGTAAAACAGGTTGTGAAGAACTTTCAAGCTGCGCGCAAATGGCAAGGATGTCACGTTCATCGGGTACAACAATTAATACCGATCCTTTACGACTCGCTTCAAGGGCTATCGATGCGACTTGAGCATGTGCTGAAAGGTGCGGCTCAAAGGCGCGAAAACACACATCTGATTGATTAATGGTCCTGACAGTTCTCGATTGAAAGGGCTGATAGATTTTATCAACTGATGCCACTCTGGGTGGAATAGCGCTTCTGATGACATCCCAAGGATTGGCAGCCCATCTTTGTGCGCATTGGATAATTAGCTCAAGAGATTTCGCTGTCGCGACCGGATGCACTGAAAGAATTTTCGTGATCGATTTGAGCCCACTAGTAACCTTGGGGGCGACTACTCGTTCGATAACCAGACCCTCTACTTCGCGGCTTCCGAAAGGAACTTGTACGCGCACACCAGTAGTCACGATGTTTGCAAACTTCTCTGGGACTTCGTAGTCATAAGGCGCATCTAAATGAAACACACCTGTATCAACCCAGACTCGTGCATACGGTAAACCTGTTGCAATAGGCCCGCTAGGCGCAGGTTGAGTCTAAATAGCCGTGGCGTTGCCACAGTGATTACTTAATCGCGTTTTGTAGCTCTGAAACGCGATTGGTACGTTCCCAAGCAAACTCTGGAAGTTCGCGACCAAAGTGTCCGTACGCACTTGTAAGTGAATAGATAGGGCGCAAGAGGTCTAAATCGCGAATGATGGCAGCTGGTCGGAGATCAAAAACAGTTGTCACTGCGTTTTGAATCTTAGATACTGGCACTGTTTCGGTCCCAAAAGTCTCGACGAATACTCCCACAGGTTGCGCCTTACCAATCGCGTAGGCAACCTGTACTTCGCAGCGCCTGGCCAAACCAGCTGCAACTACATTCTTTGCAACCCATCGCATTGCATATGCCGCAGAACGATCCACCTTAGATGGATCTTTGCCACTAAATGCTCCTCCACCGTGACGGGCCATTCCACCGTAAGTATCGACAATAATCTTGCGCCCAGTTAAGCCGGCATCACCCATCGGTCCACCAATGACGAAGCGACCAGTTGGATTGATTAATGTGTGCAAATCTTTACGAGGCAAATCAATTGTTGCCAAGATTGGGTCAATGACATGCGCAATAATTTCAGGAGTGAGTTTCTTTACAACATCTACTTCTTCAGCATGCTGGCTTGAAATAACGACAGTGTTGAGCGCTACTGCGCGATCACCCTCATATTCAATGGTTACTTGAGTCTTTCCATCTGGGCGAAGATAAGGAAGCAAACCAGACTTTCGCACCTTAGTTAACTGCTGAGCAAGGGCGTGTGCAAGCCAGATAGGAAGGGGCATCAATTCTTTCGTATCATCACAAGCGTAACCAAACATCAAACCTTGATCGCCAGCACCCTGTAGATCTAGTGGATCTACTTGTGAACCAACGCGATGCTCATATGCATCATCAACACCCTGCGCAATATCCTGAGATTGCTGACCAATTGAGATTGAGACTCCGCAGCTATTGCCGTCAAAACCTTTATCCGATGAGTCATATCCAATATTGAGGACAGTATCGCGAACAATCCCCATAACATCGGCATAACCATCAGTTGTAACTTCACCAGCAACATGAACTTGTCCAGTCGTGATGAGTGTTTCAACTGCTACGCGGGATTTCTTATCTTGCGATAGTAAGGAATCCAATACGGCGTCAGAGATTGCATCTGCAATCTTGTCTGGATGGCCCTCAGTTACTGACTCTGATGTGAACAGACGTTGTGACATTGTCCTAACCTAACTGCTCAAGAGCATAATCGAGTAGATGATGGGCAAGCGTGTCTTTGGATTGACGTGCAATAGGGATTAATTCTCCATTGCGAAGCACAATCGTGCCCTCGGTCTCGTCCTGACCAAAAATAGCTCCTCCGGAGACATCATTGACATATATGAGGTCTAAGCCTTTAGCGATGAGTTTAGATTTAGCAGATGGTATGAGTTCGCTAGTTTGAGCCGCAAATCCAACCGTCACTTGCTTAGTTTTCTTTGCCGACAAAGTAGCTAGAAGATCAGGATTAACTTGCAAATCTATGGAGGTGAAATCACCTTTATCAATCTTTTCTATTGATCTGTTCCTAGGTTTAGCATCGGCAACCGCTGCGCTCATCACCAAGATATCTGTGTCAGTAAAACTCTTCTCTAATTCAGCTAGCATCTGATCTGCACTTTCAACATGTGTTGTCACCATGCCCTCACAATCAGCTATATCAACATTGGCAGCGATTAGATGTACCGTGGCACCACGTGCTGCCGCAGCTTTTGCTACGGCAACCCCTTGCTTTCCCGAAGATCTATTTCCGATGTAGCGCACAGGATCGATTGCTTCACGTGTGCCACCGGCTGTCACTAATACTTTTTTCCCTACTAGGTCGCGCTTAAGTCCACTCATGATAAAAAATTGATCAATGATTGCCTGCGTCTGCGGAAAACGTCCTTGACCAGAATCAGATCCAGTCAAGCGTCCCACTTCGGGTTCCATGACAACAAAACCACGTGATCGCAACGTTGAAACATTTGCAACTGTTGCTGGATCTAGCCACATGGACGGATGCATCGCTGGAACAACTAACTTCGGGACTGCGCTAGCTAAGACGAGGTTGGTGAGTAAATCATCGGCTCGGCCCATAGCTAATCGTGCAATCAAATCTGCAGTTGCTGGAGCGATAATGAAAAAATCGGCCAACTTTGCTAAAGAAATATGTCGGACTTGATCTACGTCTTCCCACACCTGTGTTGTTACTTGACGACCAGAAAGAGCTTGCCACGTTGCAACACCAACAAAGTTGAGTGAATTTGGGGTTGGAACAACAGTTACAGCGAAGCCATTATCTTGCAGGCGTCGCAATAGATCAGCGGATTTATATGCAGCAATTCCACCACCGATACCGAGGATAACCTCGCGGTTAGTGGCGCTCATAGACCTAGTACTTAAGCTGTTGGTTCTAGATTTTCAATCGTGAGTAAGCCTTCATTTATCTCGCGAAGTGCGATTGATAATGGCTTCTCATGGACATGTGTCTCAACTAGCGGTCCTACATACTCAAGAAGACCTTCACCTAGCTGTGAGTAATAGGCATTGATCTGACGAGCACGCTTAGCTGCATACAAAACTAAACTGTACTTAGAACCGCTCTTATCTAGAAGTTCATCAATAGGTGGATTTGTAATGCCATCCATGTTTATACCCCGCTCAAATCTAGTGCGCTGTGAGAATCCGTCTGCGGACTCAAGAGGCCAATGCTACCAGTTGTGCAACGACCCGCTCGACGGCGTCATTTACGATGACATGATCGAAAAATGAGGCTGCAGCTAGCTCTTCTTGGGCCAACTGCAACCGCTGAGCCCTTCTCTCTGGATTATCAGTTCCCCGACCTTCAAGACGAGCTACTAACTCCTCCCATGAAGGAGGCTCTAGAAATACGAGAATTGCTTGTGGCAGATGTGCTTTAACTTGCTTAGCACCGTCGATTTCAATCTCAAGCAATATATTCTCACCACGCAAAAGTGCATCCTGCACTTCAACACTAGGTGTGCCATAACGATTTCCAGCAAACATCGCCCACTCTAAGAACCCATCCTCTTTAATTCTGCGATCGAACTCCTCATTTGAAATGAAGAAATAATCGATTCCGTTAAGTTCATTGTTTCGAGGTTGTCTCGTCGTTGCCGAGACACTGACCCAGAAATCTCCCGACTTGCGCAGGAGTGCAGCAACTGTACTTTTGCCTACTCCCCCTGGGCCAGAGAGAACGATAAGTTTCCCCGGACGGACCGCATGTGTACTCTTCATAAATTCGCTACGCAGTTCCTTTATTTGATGGCGACCAAGTCCCTGAATTCTACGGGTGGGTGAGATATTTAATTTCTCCATAAGGCTCTGCGCTCGAACTTTTCCAACACCAGAGAGTGCTTCCAATAGCTCTCGTACTCGCATCTTAGCTACGGCATCATCTTTCTGTGCTAGCTCTAAAACAGTATCAATGGTGTACTCACCTGATTTGATTTTCGACTTGACCTCCGCACGTCGCTTTCGGGAAGTTGCAGCCTTGGCTAAAGCATCAGCGCGTTGCTGCGGGGTAAGTATCGGAGGTGCTCCCATGCACTAACCCTAACTGCATGTGAAGTTAATTGAGAATCTGCTCAGCAAGCTCTATTGCTCGCTCACGCATGGCTTGAGCACCATTTGCAAAACTTTGCGTGATCGGACGGCCAATAACGACGAAATTTGCTCCGCGATCGATAGCTTCACGTGGCGTCATTGTTCGTGCTTGGTCATCATCGCCTGCAGAGTCGGCTGGACGAACGCCTGGTGTGATGATGGTTATGTCAGCACCAAGATTTTCGCGAATCGCCAAGATTTCAAGAGGTGAACAGACGATTGCCCGTGCTCCACCTGAGATCGCAATCTTTGCCAAACCAACAGCAGAATCTAAAGCGTGAGATTTGAAGCCAATATCCGCGACATCTTTTTCAGATAGAGAAGTCAGAATAGTCACACCAGTAATGTGAGTTGCAGGCATTGCATCAGCTGCAGCCTGAACCATCGCACTTCCACCTGCTGCATGCACTGTTAGAAACTTAGGTCGCAAGATTGAGACAGCACGTGCTGCCCCTGCGACTGTGTGTGGAATGTCATGCAGCTTCAAATCAAGGAAAATATCAGTACCACAACTATCAGAAATGGCTTTGATTCCTTCGTTACCAAAAGTTGTATAAAATTCTAAACCCAACTTAACTACTGATATCACTCCATCTGTTGCGCTTACCCATTGCTTGGCAACGTCCAAATCATTGATATCAACAGCTAGAACGATTGGCGCTGGTTTATTCATCGTCTAATCATTCTCTGGTCGGTGTGCATAGCCAATCGCTTGGCGCAGTGATGAGAAACCTTTAGCGATCAATAAATCTTTAAGCTCATTTTGAATCGACATAATCGCTGTTGGATTACCAAAGCTAGCCGTTCCTATAGAAACCCCGCTAGCACCAGCGGCTATCATTTCGAGGGCATCACGACCACTTGAAATACCACCCATTCCAAGAATTGGAACTTGTGGCATCTCAGCATGGACTTGATACACCGCTCTGACGGCAATTGGCTTGATAGCTGGGCCAGATAAACCACCAGTTTTACCACCTAGATGCGGACGCATTGTGTCTAGATTGATAACCATTCCCAAAACTGTATTGATTAACGCCAATCCATCTGCACCGGCATCAACCACACCACGAGCGATAGAAACAAGATCTGTCACATCAGGTGATAACTTCGCAATTATCGGTAACTCGCCCCCAATAGTTCTGCGCACACCATCGATAACTCGCTTCGATGCTTCTGGATCACAGGCAAAGACCAATCCCCTATTTTCAACATTGGGACATGAAATATTGACTTCTATTGCGCTAATGCCAGAAACTGAACGTAATTTACGGGCCAAAGTTGAATACTCTTCAATAGTCTCACCTGCAATTGAAATAATTATTCGTGCTTTTTGTTCAACAAGATAGGGAACATCTTTAGCTATGAAAGCATCTATTCCGGGGCCCTGCAACCCGATGGAGTTGAGCATGCCACTAGGTGTTTCAGCCATGCGTGGTGTTGCACGCCCATTACGTGCTTTGAGCATGACTGATTTTGTTACCACCCCACCCATTGTCGTAATATCGAAAAATTGAGATAACTCGCGTCCTGAACTAGCGCAACCGCTTGCTGTGAAAGTTGGAGCCGGAAACCAAGCGTTTCCTAAAGTTGTTGAGAAATCCAGGGCCGTCATAGCGTTCTACCAACTTTGTCCCACTGAACTAAAGAACCATCCATCACTGGTCCATCAATACATGAGCGCAACATTGAGATATTTCCATCGTTATCAGCAACGGGTATCACACATGTCATACAAATTCCGATACCGCAGGCCATTGACTCTTCCACCGCGCATTGATGGACTACATCAGTACCACGTGTTATCTCATCAATAGCCGAGAGCATTGCCATAGGACCACAGGAATATATAACTGCAATATTGAGATCTGCGATCAGTCCAGCGATAGGTTCGGTCACGCGGCCGCTCTGCCCCATCGAACCATCTTCGGTGTAGATGCGCAGAGAATTGACTGCACGCTTGCCCTCCATAGGTGCGTATATTTTTGATGCAGTACTTGCGCCAAGCAACATATCTACCCGACAACCCTTAGCGTTGAGAACCTCAGCTAAACCGAAAAGTGGCGCTGATCCATACCCACCACCGACTAATAAAACTTGAACAGGTTCAGTGGGAATTCCAAAGGCAGTTCCAAGTGGAACAACGATATCTAAAATCACACCTTCACCCTGTGCGCACAACCACTTACTTCCCTGACCATGAGGGGCAACAATTAACTCCATTGTTCCGCCAGAGACAGAGTTAACTGAAACTCGAGATATTGCGAAAGCTCTACGCAATATCATCCGTGAATTCTCACCACCGACATTTATTGCTGCAAAATTTCCAGGCTTACAAACCTGAGCTAGATCACCAATATTGATAATAAGTTGGTGGTACTGCCCTACTCGTTTATTGCTGACGACATTTGCGCGAATCTGCGCAGCATTCTTATTGATGGTTGCCATTTAACCCAACCATTTTTGTAAGGATCTAATAGAAAGGTTATTGCTTTGCAGGAAGCGAATACCCTCAACTGCTGCGCTAAAGCCCGCTGTTGTGGTGATAATCGGGATGGAGCGTTGCACTGAAGCAGTACGAATCGCCCAGCCATCCTGGCGCGTTCCTCTACCGACAGGTGTATTGATTACTAAATCAATATCTCCAGAGTTAATAGTTTCAACAATGGTTCTCTCGCCCATTGGCCCAGTACCCTCAGAGTTCTTTCGCACAGTCACGCAGGTTACGCCATGGGTATTTAAAAAGGCTGCAGTTCCCTCCGTGGCTAAAATTCTAAATCCGCATTCTTGCAAACCTAGGGCTGCTTGAATACCAGATTCCTTGTCTTTATCGGCCAAGGAGATAAAAACTGTGCCCGACTTTGGCAGGGGTCCGAATGCTGCAATCTGACTCTTTGCATAACTCTCACCAAAAGCTGGAGAAATGCCCATAACTTCTCCAGTAGAGCGCATCTCTGGCCCAAGTACAGAATCGACTCCACGACCATCACTTCTACGGAATCGATTCCATGGAAGTACTGCTTCCTTCACTGAAATTCCTTTTGCAATTCCATCACCTGTTGCTGGAAGAATCTTCTCTTCACGTAGTTGGGCGATCGTTGAACCAACTGCAATACGTGCTGCTGCTTTAGCCAGCGGGACCCCTGTTGCTTTAGAAACGAATGGGACTGTGCGAGAAGCTCGAGGATTAGCTTCGAGTACATATAAAATATTTTCTGCTATAGCAAACTGAATGTTGATTAATCCGCGCACGTCAACACCACGAGCAATCTTCTCAGTTGCTTGGCGAATTTCTAGCAGTTGCGCTGGTGTCACTGTCATTGATGGCAGCACGCAAGCACTGTCACCACTATGAATTCCTGCCTCTTCGATGTGTTCCATCACACCACCCAAAAATAACTCTTCTCCATCAAAGAGTGCGTCAACATCAATTTCAATGGCGCTATCTAAGAATCTATCTACTAAGACCGGATGATCAGGCGTTATATCTGTCGCTCTCGTGATGAACCCACCCAAAGCAGCATCATCATAAACAATTTCCATACCGCGCCCACCCAGAACAAAGGAAGGGCGCACTAATACTGGATAGCCAATTCTTTGCGCAATGGTGATTGCTTCTAACTGCGAAGCTGCCATGCCGAACTCTGGGGCGGTCAATCCCTGCTCTTTAAGGATATTTCCAAATGCACCGCGCTCTTCAGCCACGTTGATTGCATCCGGTGATGTTCCAAGAATCGTGATTCCAGCGGCCTTCAACCCTGCAGCAAGTCCAAGAGGAGTCTGTCCACCTAACTGCGTAATAACACCAAGGACCGGACCAGCTAGTGACTCAGCATGAACAACTTCAATCACGTCTTCTAGAGTCAATGGTTCGAAGTAGAGACGATTACTGGTGTCATAATCTGTTGAAACAGTTTCTGGGTTGCAGTTGATCATAATGGTTTCGTATCCAGCTTCACGCAAAACAAAGGAGGCATGAACACATGAATAGTCGAACTCGATACCTTGGCCGATTCGATTAGGACCACTACCTAAAATGATTAC
>JAPLBK010000057.1 GCA_026392775.1 Actinomycetota bacterium | reverse complement strand
TGAAGAACCGTCAGCGTTCTTTGAATCTATTGAAGTTCTAGTAAATAAGATTGATGAGGAAATAGGGCCGGAGTTAACCGAAGTTCCAAGGCCTATTACCGCCCCTGCCTTAGTTGCAGAACTTCGCAGCCAACTAGATGGCGAAAATGGGAAAGAAGCGGCTTCATTACTGAGTGCCATGGCAGCTGAAGGAATATATCTAGCAGATCCTGCGAACTGGATTGGATCTGTGCCACTGAGCACGGATGCTCCAGTGATTAATCCAGATTTAGAAGTTGTTGTTTCACCTAGTGGGGCTGAATCATTTGTTGATTGCGGCGTGAAATGGTTCCTACAAAATAATGGTGGCACAGATGGTGATAGCACCGCTCAAGTTTTAGGTTCTGCTATTCACGCATTTGCTGCCAAGATGGTGCAAGAGCCAGGGACATCTAAGCAAGATTTGATTGCCAGTCTAGAGAGTTCATGGAAGCTCATCGATCCAGATTCTGGATGGGTAAGTGCTTCACATCTTGAGAACGCAGTAACAATGCTTGAGAAGTTTGTTACCTATCACAATGAATCCAAACGAGAAGTTGTGGATGCTGAAATTAGATTTGATGTGAAATTAGGTCGAGCTCGAATACGGGGAAGTGTGGACCGATTAGAGGTTGAAGCCGATGGTTCACTTTTCATCATTGATTTCAAGACTGGTGGAACGGCCATTTCACTCAAGGATGCAAAAGAGAATCTGCAGCTTGCTAGTTACCAAGTGGGAATTGCCGAAGGTGGTTTCACTCAAGGCAATGTCAGTGCCGGAGCAGAGCTCGTGTATCTGGGCACAAGCACAGCAGGTGCAACTCTTAGACCACAACATGTTATTGATGTTGAGGCGACAAAAGAGAAATTGAATGAGATTGCAGATGGCATGGGAGCTGCTACTTTCTTTGCCACCGTAAATAAGCGCTGTAAAGGCTGCCCAGTGCGCAAATCCTGTCCCGTTCAAAATGATGGACGGACGGTGATTGAGCAGTGACATTTACAAATATGGAGCGAGTAGCTAAATATTCACCGGAAGAGATAGTTGAAAGGCTTGGGCTAAAGCCTGTTACACCATATCAATCTGAAATCATTAGTAGTCCACTAGAGCCATCAGTTGTCATTGCTGGCGCGGGTTCAGGCAAGACTGAAACGATGTCGAACCGTGTGTTGTATTTGGTAGCAAATGGCTTTGTCACACCAGATCAAATCCTGGGGCTTACTTTCACACGCAAAGCTGCTGGAGAACTATCGGTGCGAATTCGAAAGCGTTTGCGTCAATTAGCTGCTGACAAAGACTTCAAACACATTACCTCTACTTCCACCTCAGTTACGACTTATCACTCCTATGCAGGCAAGCTCCTGAGTGAACATGCAATTCGCTACGGCATTGATGCTGATGCAGAGCCATTGGGTGAGGCAGCAATCTGGCAGATTGCATCTGATGTTGTGCGCAACTGGTCAGATGATTCATATCGAAATCAAAGCGCAGTCAGTACTGTCATCAAAGATTTGTTGGGACTTTCCAAGTTAATGCTGGAGCATCAAGTAAAGGCTGAAGACATTGAGCGTATCGGCAATGAAGTTCTATTGTCTCTACAACCTCTCACTGGAAGCAGTAACGCTGAAGTTCGAGATGTTGCCAAAGCTATGCGTCAGCGAAACTCGCTGCTTCCTATGGTTAAAACCTTTATGCAATGTCGCAAAGCTGCAGGAGAATTCTCCTTTGATGATCAGATGTCACTAGCTGCAGATATTGCCCAGAACTTTGAAGATGTTGGTGTATTAGAGCGCGGTAAATATAAAGTTGTTTTGCTCGATGAATATCAAGATACATCCCAATCACAGGTGCGGATGCTTTCATCTCTCTATGGGGGTGGTCATCCAGTAATGGCTGTGGGAGACCCATCGCAAGCCATTTATACCTGGCGCGGCGCCTCTGCCGGCACCATGGCATCTTTTGCTACCTATTTCCCTAAGAAGGTTGATCAAGTTGGCAAAGCTCAGTTCTCTCTTCCAACTACGTTTCGCAATGATGAAATGATTTTGTCGGTTGCTAATCGCATTAGTGGTGAAATTAAGTTAGCGGGGGGCCAACAAGTTGTTGAACTAGAGGCGCGACCAAAAGCTGGCAAG
>JAPLBK010000101.1 GCA_026392775.1 Actinomycetota bacterium | reverse complement strand
GTTAACGACTCCGCCGACCACATGCGCCCGTTGGCTTTTTCCAGGTTTTCTTTGTCAACGACCGATGGCATCAATGTCTGGGCACTGTTATCGCGCAAAACCTCAGCTAAACCAATAAGGAAAGCGGTGATTAGTAAGGTGAAGTAAATCGGCCAGTTAGTCTCTAGGTTTGTAATAGTGGTTAGTTCATCTAGTGCTGGAAATGAATCCTTATTGAAGAAAACTACAAGCCCCACAAAAACAGTCAATACACCTCGCATGAAATCCATTGCCACAATGAGTTTTCTGCGATCAAAGCGATCAGTTAGAACGCCTGCGTGTAATGTGAAAATCAACCACGGCAAACGTGATGCAAAGCCGGCAGCAGCAATCAAAATCGGTGAGCGCGTAACAGCTGATGCCAGCCATGGATAGGCCACCATTGAAACACCATCGCCTAGATTAGAAATAGCCGTTGCAGTCCATAGTTTCCAATAGGAGGCACCGAGTCCCAGGGATTTCATGCGCGCCAGCCTAACGTTGAAAACTATATAAGTAGGAGCTTTTTAGCCTTTTCGACGGCGCTATGGCGACCATCTGCTTCTAACTTTCGATAAGTATTGCGCAGATGTGTCTTCATGGTGTTTTGTGAAATATGTAGAGTCTTGGCAATTGCAGAAATTGGATTACCTGTAGTTAGGTGCTTAAGAATTTCTAGTTCACGTTGAGTGAGCTTTTCTTCTAATTCGCCGGAGTCTGTATTGATGGTGTGAAGACGTTCAGTCATGGCTTGAACTAACCCTTCCATATAGATAGTTGGTTTTGCTGCTGCTGCTTTAACGATGAGTGAATACATTCCACTCTGTCGGATGAAATACTCGTGGTAACCATTTTCAGCGCCGAGGGCTAAGGCTTTGTTAAGGGATTTAAGTGCAACATTTTCATGATCTAAGTTGATGCTTACCTCTGATAACCACTTATTGATTTTCTCTCGCACGGTTCTCTCTGGCAGTGCATCAATAAGTGAGACAAGCTTTTTTGGGTCCTTGGCGAATAGAATATTTCCTTCGATTTGGCGCACTAGTTCAATTTTTGGCATTCGCTTAACAAGTTCATCTGCCCGTGACCAATCCTTTGTGGCAAGGCGCAAGAAAACTTCACTCATATCAATCATCCAACTCAATTGATTGGGCGTGTGAAGTTTTGATAAGAATGCACGCTGCTTAGCTATTGCTTCAGATCCGGTGGAGATCGCACCTTGGCTTATTTGGATGCGAGTGAGAGTTCCTTCGGCCATGAGATACCAGGGCCATATTTCCCAGCCTGAGGCCTCACTCATCAACGCATTAAGTGTGTCAATGCAGTTATCTAAATTAGATGCTTCTAGTTGGGCACGAGCCAAGACCAACATCGCATCTAACGGTCCATTAATTCCAACAAAGCCAGATTCTTTTGCCTGAGATATCGCAATTTGTGAAATCTCTGCCGCTTGGAAATATTGGCCCTCTGAATACAAGACCATGGAGTGCATGCAGGCAAGTTGATATGAATTTAACTGATGGTCGCCATCTCCGGGCAGCGATTTTGCTTGTGAATAAGCTTCTGCCAATAGCGAAAAATCATCATAGAGAAATGCTTGACGCGCTCGAAGTCTTAAAAGAGCAAGCAAGTCAGATGAATCCAAAGCATCATCTGTTTCAAGTTTGGAGATTGCAATTTCTAAAGACTGTATCGTTCGCTCAAAATCTCCTCGAGCGAAATAGATATTGGCTTTAGCCATCGCACTTAGACGATTAAGGAATTTTCCATCTGGGGAAAGTCCAGCGATATATTCCAGCTCTGATGCAAGAGCTTCAGCGCTTTGAAATTCCGAACTCACAAGGTGGCCAACGACTCGAATTGCTTTCGTCATGACCTCGCCATGAGCAGATTCATCACCAGCGAAATGTGCCCATTTAATAAGCAAATCTCCTCGACCAATGGCAGCCATCTGGCGCACACTGGATCTAAAAGTATGTGCAAACTGCTCTTCATTTCCGGACTGATAGGCAAAGTGCAAGGCCTTTGTGTGGTCCCCCCGCTGTGTAAAGAGCTCGGCTAATTTTTGCTGCACTACTTTCATCTCAGCCCAATTCTCATGAGGAATTTGAGTTAAAGCCTCATAGATAATTGTGTTGAAGCGATAACTGCGATTCATGGTTGTTGATGCACTCACAAATAGACCATCAATAGCCAATCTGTTCAGGAGTTCCTCTGAAAACTCTTTACCTAAGATGATTGAGGCAATCTCTAAATCAAACTCCTCAACAATAGAGAGTTTGTGTAGTTTTTCTCGGGTAGCCTGCGAAAAAGTGTTGTAGCTTTCAAGTGCCAAAATACCAAGGGGATTTACGTTGGCTGCAACTGCTGAAGAAAAGGTTGTGTGTAATTTACCCTTTCCGATATTACGACACAGTAATTGGACAGCCGAAGGCCAGCCTTCACACATCGCTAATTCTTTTGCATTGCCATTCTCATTCAAATCCACGCCATTAAT
>JAPLBK010000005.1 GCA_026392775.1 Actinomycetota bacterium | reverse complement strand
ATCTGCTGTGATAACTAATTTTGCATCAGCATCTTGAATACGAGATAACAAGGCATCTGCAGAGAATCCACCAAAGACAACTGAGTGAGGCGCACCAATGCGTGCACAAGCCAACATCGCAACTGCAGCTTCAGGAATCATAGGCATGTAGATAGCAACACGATCTCCAGCTTTAATTCCTAGTTCAATGAGTGCGTTAGCTGTTTTCTTAACTTCTGTTAGTAACTCGGCATAAGTAATGGTGCGTGTGTCACCAGGTTCGCCCTCAAAGTGAAATGCAACGCGGCTTCCGCGACCTTGGCTGATATGTCGATCAAGTGCGTTAACGGAAGCGTTTAACTTTCCGCCAATAAACCATTTGGCATAGGGAGATTGCCAATCCAAAGTTTTACTCCACGGTGTATCCCATTGTAAAGATTTAGCTTGTGCATCCCAAAAAGCTAGACGATCTTTACCTGCGCGCGCATATTCATCAGGCTGTGCATTAGCAGCGGCAGCAAACTGTGCGGTTGGAGGAAAGTGGCGATCTTCGCTCAATAAGTTTTCTAAGGACTCATGGTCTTGGCTCATAACACGTGAGATTACCCGCCATAGCCAGTTATCAACAGAGTTTCTGCTGGGGTAGTTCTCACAGATGCATGGCGCCCAGAATGCCAAACGCGAAAGGAGGTCACACACATGGGAATTACGTCAGTCTTTTTGTTGATATTTAAGTTCTTCGGCAATGCCACATTAGTCGCAGCCCTATTCCGTTTTGCGGGCTCGGTATTTAAGACCTATATGTAGTCGGGTCTATGAATTAAGCCCCTGGTCCACCCGAGCCAGGGGCTTTTTCGCGCCTTTTTTGTGGGATTAGCGCCAAAGTGAGAGGATTGGCCGTAAGCCTCTAGACGGTTCAAAGTTGCACTCGCTTTTAGGGATTACACCAAGTAACTAGGAGTCACAGTGCCAATTGCAACCCCAGAAATTTATGCAGATATGTTGGATCGCGCCAAGAAAAGCGCCTTTGCATACCCAGCAATTAACGTTTCATCATCACAAACACTTATTGCTGCTATTCGTGGTTTCGCCGAGGCAGAATCAGATGGAATTATTCAATTTTCTTGGGGTGGGGCTGAATACGCTTCAGGTTCAACAGTTAAGAACATGGTTGATGGCGCAGTTGCCCTTGCTGAGTTCGCACACGTTGTTGCAAAGAACTACAAAGTAAACATTGGTATTCATACAGATCACTGTCCAGCAGAAAAGCTCGATGGCTTCATGCGTCCGCTTCTTGCATTCGGTGCAGATCGAATCAAGTCAGGCAAAGCTCCATTATTTAATTCACACATGTGGGATGGCTCTGCAGTTGATATGAGAGAAAATATGCGCATCGCAAAGGAAATGTTGACGATGTCTGTTGCAGCAAAGACAATCCTTGAAATTGAAATCGGTGTTGTTGGTGGAGAAGAAGATGGTATTGAAGCAAAGCATGATGCCAAGCTCTACTCAACTCCAGAAGATGCACTACTAACTGTTGAAACTCTTGGGACAGATGCCAATGCGCGCTACTTAGTAGCTGCAACATTTGGAAACGTTCACGGCGTTTACAAGCCAGGAAACGTTGTTCTGCAACCAAAGATCTTGGCAACTTTGCAAGAAGCAGTTTCTAAGAAGTTAGGTCTTGCCGCTGGAAGTAAGCCGATGGACTTGGTATTCCACGGTGGTTCTGGCTCACTACTTTCAGAGATCCGCGAATCCCTTGATTACGGTGTTATTAAGATGAATGTTGATACAGACACTCAATACGCCTTTACTCGCCCAGTTGCTGATCACATGCTTAAGAACTACGACGGTGTGTTAAAAATTGACGGGGAAGTTGGTAACAAGAAGGCTTATGACCCACGTGCGTGGGGTAAGGCTGCTGAAGCTGGCATGGCTGCTCGTGTTGCACGTGCTTGT
>JAPLBK010000113.1 GCA_026392775.1 Actinomycetota bacterium | reverse complement strand
TGAAGAACCGTCAGCGTTCTTTGAATCTATTGAAGTTCTAGTAAATAAGATTGATGAGGAAATAGGGCCGGAGTTAACCGAAGTTCCAAGGCCTATTACCGCCCCTGCCTTAGTTGCAGAACTTCGCAGCCAACTAGATGGGGCGAATGCAAAAGAAGCTGCTTCTTTGCTTCGTGCCATGGCAGCTGAAGGAATATATCTAGCAGATCCTGCGAACTGGATTGGATCTGTGCCACTGAGTACGGATGCTCCAGTGATTAGTCCGGAATCAGAAGTTGTTGTGTCTCCTAGTGGAGCCGAATCATTTGTTGAGTGTGGAGTCAAATGGTTCCTACAAAATAATGGTGGAAGTGATGGTGATAGCACCGCTCAAGTCTTAGGTTCTGCTATTCACGCATTTGCTGCCAAGATGGTGCAAGAGCCAGGAACATCTAAGCAAGATTTGATTGCCAATCTAGAGAGTTCATGGAAGCTCATCGATCCAGAGTCTGGCTGGGTCAGTGCATCACATTTAGAAAACGCAGTAACAATGCTTGAGAAGTTTGTTACTTATCACAATGAATCCAAGCGAGAAGTTGTGGATGCTGAAATTAGATTTGATGTGAAGTTAGGTCGTGCTCGAATTCGAGGAAGTGTGGATCGATTAGAAGTTGAAGCCGATGGTTCACTTTTCATTATTGATTTTAAAACTGGTGGAACTGCCATTTCACTTAAGGATGCAAAGGAGAATCTGCAGCTTGCTAGTTACCAAGTGGGAATTGCCGAAGGTGGCTTTACTCAAGGCAATGTCAGTGCTGGAGCCGAGCTGGTGTACCTGGGCACAAGCACTGCAGGTGCAACTCTTAGACCACAACATGTTATTGATGTTGAGGAGACAAAAGAGAAATTGAATGAGATTGCCGACGGCATGGGAGCTGCTACTTTCTTTGCCACCGTAAATAAGCGCTGTAAAGGCTGCCCAGTGCGCAAATCTTGCCCCGTTCAAAATGATGGACGGACGGTGATTGAGCAGTGACATTTACAAACATGGAGCGAGTAGCTAAATATTCACCGGAAGAGATAGTTGAAAAGCTTGGGCTCAAGCCTGTAACACCATATCAATCCGAAATTATTAGTAGTCCACCAGAGCCATCAGTTGTCATTGCTGGTGCTGGTTCAGGTAAGACTGAAACGATGTCGAACCGTGTCTTGTATTTGGTAGCAAACGGCTTTGTCACACCCGATCAAATCCTGGGTCTTACTTTCACACGCAAAGCTGCCGGAGAACTTTCAGTGCGTATTCGAAAGCGCCTGCGTCAATTAGCTGCAGATAAAGACTTCAAACACATTACTTCTACTTCCACATCTGTTACTACATATCACTCCTATGCAGGCAAGCTCCTGAGCGAACATGCAATTCGCTACGGCATTGATGCTGATGCAGAGCCATTGGGTGAGGCAGCAATTTGGCAGATTGCATCTGATGTTGTGCGCAATTGGTCTGATGATTCATATCGCAACCAAAGCGCAGTCAGTACAGTCATCAAAGATTTGTTGGGGCTATCTAAGTTAATGCTGGAGCATCAAGTAAAGGCTGAAGACATTGAGCGTATCGGCAATGAAGTTTTAGCATCCTTGCAACCTCTTACTGGAAGTAGTAACGCTGAAGTTCGAGACGTTGCTAAAGCTATGCGTCAGCGAAACTCGCTGCTTCCTATGGTTGAAACCTTTATGCAGCGTCGCAAAGCAGCCGGGGAGTTCTCCTTTGATGATCAGATGTCACTAGCTGCAGATATTGCTCAGAACTTTGAAGATGTTGGTGTTCTAGAGCGAGGTAAGTACAAAGTTGTTTTGCTCGATGAATATCAAGATACATCCCAATCACAGGTGCGCATGCTTTCATCCCTCTATGGAGGGCAAAGCTCAGTTCTCTCTTCCAACTACGTTTCGCAATGATGAAATGATTTTGTCGGTTGCTAATCGCATTAGTGGTGAAATTAAGTTAGCGGGGGGCCAACAAGTTGTTGAACTAGAGGCGCGACCAAAAGCTGGCAAGGGCGAAGTTGCCTACGGAATCTTTGAAACTATTGATGCTGAAGCACAGGCGATTACTGAATACGTTCAGAAGAACTGGGCCCCCTCTACTGGCAAGACATGCGCCGTGCTTGTGCGAAAGCGCAGTCAGATTACTGCGATAGAAGCAGCGTTGCATGAAGCTGGAATCGCAGTAGAAGTCATTGGAATCGGTGGATTGATTCACGTTCCAGAAGTAGCCGATGTTGTAACAATGTTAAAGATAATTACTGATCCTGATGCAGGTTCTGCACTGATGCGCCATCTAACCGGACCACGAATTAATCTAGGACCGCGCGACATTGCAGCGTTAGGCACATTCTCTAGAGATCGTGCCAAAGCGATGCATGCTGATTCAAAGACATTTATTAAAAAGATTGCCGCCGGCAACCCAGAACAGTTAGAGGCTGATGATCAATTTGCAGGATCAATTATCGATGCTCTAGATGAAATTGCAGATGCTAAGAAGTTTGGCTTTAGTGATATTGGATATCAACGCCTGGTTCGATTTGCGAGTGACTTACGTCGATTACGTGCCAGAGCAGGTGGACAGATAACTGATCTGATTAGTGAGATCGAAAACTACTTAACCCTAGAAAGTGAAATAACGCTGCGCGATGGCAATCAATCTGGTCGCAGACACTTAGATCGCTTCCTTGATGAAGCAGCAAAGTTTGAGCGCACAGGTGGAACAGTCTCGGCCTTTCTAGTATGGCTAGATATAGCAGCCGATGCTGAAGGCGGGCTAAAGGCAGGAGCGCCTGAAATTCGCAGTGATGTCGTGCAGATATTGACGATTCACATGGCAAAAGGTGCTGAGTGGGATGTTGTTGTTGTGCCTGGATTGGCTGAAGGAACATTTCCTGGTGGCAATACGGGCGATTCAGATAATTGGATTAAAAATGAAAAGCATGTGCCATTTGAGCTGCGCGGAGATGCGCACGAGCTTCCACGATTTTCTCTGGATGGCATAACTAAGAACAGTGATGCGGCAAAGGCAATCAAAGCTTTTGGTAAGGATTGCACCAATAACATCAAGATGCGTGAAGAGATGCGCCTTGCATACGTTGCTATCACTCGCGCTAAGTCGCACCTGCTCTGCACGACATCATGGTGGCGAGATGGCACACAATCTGTGGCGCCAAGTGAGATCTTCACAATGATTGCTGCAGCAGCAAGTGGGTTAGGTGGATTGTTAGTTAGTGATGTTGCAGCACCTGAAGATGGAGCAGAAAACCCAACGATTGAAAATCCAATCTCTGCACAGTGGCCACGCGATCCACTAGGCAATCGCCGACAAGCATTTGATGCTGCAATTGAATTAGTGAGATCTGCACCTATCCACTCACTTCAAGAATTTCACTCAGATGAGATTAATTCATGGATTGGTGATGCCCAGACATTAATAAATGAGCAACGCAAGGTGAAGGATCAAACTATTCGCGTTGCGCTGCCTCCACGTCTTTCAACTTCCACCCTCGTTGCCTTGCATAAGGATCCACAGGAACTTGCACTCAATATTCGCCGCCCAATGCCGCGTGGACAAGATCAATACTCACGTCGTGGTACTGCGTTCCACTTATGGGTTGAACGCCAATTCACTAATGCAGCAACGCTTTTTGGTGATGAATACTTGGATTACTTAGATCCGTTGGAAGAGGATTCAAAGCTAGAAGATTTGAAGAAAGCCTGGCTGGGCAGTGAATATGCCAATCGCACACCTGCCCGCGTTGAAGTCCCATTTGAAACAACAATTGCTGGCATTTTGGTGCGTGGTCGCATCGATGCCGTCTATGCAACAGCTGATGGTTTTGAAGTCGTGGATTGGAAGACTGGATCAAGCAAGCTGGATGCATCGGCTGCCGTGCAGCTGGCTATGTATAGATTGGCCTGGGCAAAGCTTTCAGGCACAGATATCTCAAAGATCAGTGCAGCTTTTCACTATGTTCCTACTTCTGTTACTGATCGCCCAGCAGACTTACTCGATGAAGGCGCACTTATTGCATTGATTACAAATGCAAGTAAAGAATCGGCTTAATCAACTTCAATCTGTAGCGGTAAATGATCACTCATTCCTGAGTGCGGATATTGAATGTGGCGCACATCTGCAGCCTTTAGACCTTGCGAAAGAAAATAATCTATCTGCACCTTTGGATACCAACTTGGAAATGTACGCATAGCTGCCAGAGATCTCCATTTAAAATCACGGACAAAGATGGAAAAAGGAAGATTGAGATCTCCCATAATCAATATCTTAGATTTATCTGTTACACCCAAAGTATTTGCCCAACGCTTAATTTTTATTAACTGGGCTAAAGAAAATCCTGGGATAAATGAGAGGTGAGTGTTAATGATGAGCCAACCATTATCTAGTTTGGCAGCCAATGCACTTCGTGGATGATCTCTGACATAAACACGCTTCAACTTTCCATCAACTGGAAATGCCATTAAGACACCAACTGGTGAACCTTTGAGATCTAGACGGTGCCACGATTGAACTGGAATCTTTGAAGCCATTCCAATTCCATAAGATGGCGGTGCTTTTTCACTTTTATTTGTGATGAGTTTGTCATCACTCTCAGTTGGATTTCGGTAATCTTCATCCGGTGATCCCATAAGCGATGGAGCAAAGGCCCAATCTTTTGCGCCCACTATCGATGCAACATCACCTGTTTGATTGTGAATACCTGATCGTTCAAGGAAGTAATCGACTTCTTGCAGGCCTATGACATCAGTGGCGAGCTGGCTAAGGGCGGCAGAGAGTAGAGCCTGCGGATCGGCTTCTTCATCGGGGGGAATGGGCAGCCCGTGCAGCAGATTCCACGATGTTATGCGCATGGGGCGATGCTAGTAGCGTTCACCCCTATGAGCGCGCGCAATCAATCCTTATCCCCGATTAATCGCGCTAGCCACCTGCGCACAGATGCCAAGGCCTTAGAAGAGCTTTGGAAAAAGGCGATGATTGTTCAGATCATCGATGGGCGAATTAGTGCCAGTGAAGATGCACTTGTTTTTTGTGATGCGGCCACGGTTTCTGCACAGATGGATTCATTTATAGAAGGTGATCGCTTTTTCTTAGGCCTTGGTCGTGATGACAACACACCATATTTCGCATGGCGAACCTCTTGGATGAATGAGCCTTTAAGTGAAGAAGAAAAGTATGAAGGTTTTGCAACTCTTCGCGAACTGGGAAGTAGCTTGGATGAAGTGGAAATCTCCTTAGCAATGCATGCAGTGGGTCTTGCGAACTGGCATGCAACGCATCCGTGTTGTGCACGGTGTGGCGCCGCAACAGTGAGTGATTTAGGGGGATCAGTTCGAGTTTGCGTTGAAGACTCCACACAACATCACCCTCGCACAGATCCAGCAGTAATTGTTTTAGTGAAAGATTCAACAGACCGAATTTTGTTAGGTCATCAACCAGTATGGCCAGAAAAGCGTTTCTCAACTTTTGCAGGCTTTGTTGAACCAGGTGAATCTTTTGAAGAGTGTGTATCACGTGAAGTTTTTGAAGAAGCTGGCGTTTATTGCAACGACATTAATTACTTGCGCTCACAAACCTGGCCTTTCCCAGCATCCATCATGATTGCCTTTGAAGCAATTACAGATCACCCAGAAAATGCCCGGCCCGATGGTGAAGAGATCACTGAGATTCGTTGGTTTACAAGAGATGAGATGAAGAGGGCTGTGGCAAGCAACGATATTTTGTTGCCACCATCAATCTCTGTTGCTCGCAAGATGATCACAGCTTGGTATGTTGGCAAAGAAAGTTATGTTGTGAGTGATTTAACTGGCGGGGAATCCTGGCGTTAATGTCAGATCTTCGCGCAGAAGAGATTTTAGAATCTCTCGATAACGAACAAAGAGCCGTTGCTCTTGCTACGCGTGGTCCTGTGTGTGTTATTGCCGGTGCTGGAACTGGAAAAACTCGAGCAATTACTCACCGCATTGCATATGCCGCTGCAATTAATGTGATGGATCCACACAAGGTCTTAGCTCTTACCTTCACTGCCCGTGCTGCAGGAGAGATGCGCATGCGCCTTCGCTCACTCGGCGTGCCATCGGTTGCTGCGCGCACTATTCACGCTGCTGCCCTTAAGCAGCTCACCTTTTTCTGGCCACAAGTATTTGGTGGTCGCACGCCAGATCTCATCACTTCAAAGACCGCCTTTATTACCGAGGCAATCAAGCGCGCTGAGTTAACGGGGGAGTTATCGATTACTTCACGAGATTTAATGCGAGATATCGCCTCTGAGATTGAGTGGTCAAAGGTGAGTGAAGTTGCACCAGTTGATTACTTATCTGAACTTGGAAAGCGCACGGTGAAACCTCGAATTAATCCAGAGCAAATGGCCAAGGTCTACACAGCTTATGAATCAGTCAAACA
>JAPLBK010000155.1 GCA_026392775.1 Actinomycetota bacterium | reverse complement strand
AAGGTGCAAGGAAAGAACAAGGATGAGGCAACTACCGCAGCCCTTGCTCTCCTTAAGCGCTTTGATTTAGCAGACAAAGCAGATCAATATCCAGATCGTTTAAGTGGAGGACAGCAACAGCGAGTTGCAATTATTCGCTCACTTGCACTTAACCCACGTCTGCTTTTACTCGATGAAATTACATCTGCTCTAGATCCAGTTTTGGTTAATGAGGTATTGAGTATTGTTCGCGATTTAAAGTCCGATGGAATGACCATGGTTTTAGCAACCCATGAAATGGGCTTTGCAACACAAGTGGCAGATGAGGTGTGTTTTTTGGAGTCTGGAAACATTCTAGAACGAGGTTCGGCCCAAGAAGTTTTGCATGCACCAAAGAATCCAAAGACGCAAGAGTTCTTAAAGCGCGTGCACCAGGCTGGAAGGTTGTAGGGTTTTAGTAATGAACGCATTTAATGAGCGAATAGCGCCCCTGAGAGAGCTAATGAAACAAAAAGGGCTTGAGTCAATAGTTTTACGCCGCAATCCCAATCTGGCTTGGGCAATAGCAGGACGGGCTCATGTGCCAACAACTATTGATGCAGCGTGTTTTGATCTCATCATTACTCAGGACTCTGCCACTGCAGTAACTAATGTCGTTGAGGCTCCGCGTTTGATTGCAGAAGAGCTTCCAAGTGAGGTAACAGTAAAAGCAATTAAGTGGTCAGAAAGTCGCGATCCACAACTTCCAACAGGAGCCAAAGTTGGAAGTGATCAACCTGGTGCGGATCGAATTGATTTGGGAACAGAGATTGAGATTATTCGAGCTTCACTTATTGAATCAGATGTAGTGCGCTATAAAGAGATTTGTTCAGATGTAGCGATTGCTTTAGGAAATGCATTGAAGCAAGTTGTTCGCAGTGATCGTGAAATAGATGTTGCTGGTTTGATTACTCACGCACTCTGGCAAGCAGATCTTGAGGTTTCATTTTTAGGAGTTGCAGGCCAAGAGCGTGTGCAAAAATTTAGACATCCACTTCCAACATCAGCGGTGGTTGGAAATCGGGTATCTGCATCGATTTGTGCTAAGCGCAAAGGATTAATTGCCTCCGTTACTCGCATTGTGAGTTTTGAAGCAATCTCAGATGCGATGGCAAAAGACTATGAAGCAATCTTTAAAGTCGAAGCAGCGATGCTTGATGCCACAGTTGTGGGCAAGCCCTTTTCAGATCCCGTTACTGCAGCCATTGCTGCTTACCCAGCCAATGGTTTTGATGGCGATGAATGGACTAAGCATCACCAGGGCGGTCCAACTGGATTTTTGCCTCGTGATTGGCCAGCTAATACGGGCAGTGCGCGCTTGATTGCCAATAATCAGCCGATCGCATGGAATCCAACAGGTAAAGGCTTTAAAGCCGAGGACACCATTCTTGCCACGAACTCAGGCGTGAAAATCCTCTCGATGGACCCTGATTGGCCATGTTTTGAGGTCGATGGTCGGACCAGACCATTTTTGCTCACCCCTTAAAGATCATCACAGTCCTATAACAAGGCGCAAAACTGGGTTTTTGGCATTGACTCGCACACTCTCCAGTGGCACGCTCTGCCAAGAGGTCTTACCACTGGAGGTTTAATGAGCACTGTTGCTCTTGTCGCACTAGCGCGCCCAACCTTTGACCTCACATGTGCCCAAGCAAATTTCGATAGCGCACGAGCACTACTAACTGAGCTCGGTGCCACGGTGGTCGGCCCATCAGAGTTAGTAATGACCGTAGAAGATGTTGCAGCAGTTCAACTTCCACACGCTGACCTACATATCTTGTTCATGGCTTCATTCTCCGATGCATCCCCTGCCGTTGAACTGCTTGGAAAAGTTAAGGGCCCAGTTCTTGGTTGGTCTATGCGTGAACCTGGAGCAGTAGGGGATCGCCTTAAATTAAATTCAATGTGTGGCGTGAACCTTGCAGCACATGCATTAATGAACGCCGGACAATCTATTCGCCACATTCATGGCAACGCTGATGAACCACAAGTCAGAACTGCAATAAAAGATGCGCTCGCAGGGAAACTCCCCGTAGCGTCGGCACCAAAAGCTGTCACTGGTAAGTTTGGATCAGAGGCAGATGCCCAAAAAGCTTTGGACTGGCTACGTGGGAAAAAGATTGGCGCAGTTGGGGATGCACCTATTGGTTTCACACCATGCATTTATGATGCACAACAGATATTTTCTACTTTCGGTTTAGATATTCGCCAAATCACCATCGATAATGCTTTTGACAGAATTTCAGAAGTAAAGCAAGAAGCTCGCGAACTTGCCTATGCCAACGCTGTTGCTGCACAGCCTTCATTAGCTGCAGTAAATGTTGCTGAAGCTAAAAAAGTTTATGGAGTGGAAGTCGCACTCGATGAGTGGCGCAAAGAGGAAGTTTTGGATGCCATCGCAATTCGCTGTTGGCCAGAGTTTCCAACAGATTTAGGCGCCTGTATTTGTTCATCTCTGGGTCGCCTTTCAGATCGTGGAACTGTCACAACATGTGAGCGCGATGTATTAGGCGCAGTAACAATGATGGTCTGTGAATCACTAGGCTCAGATGAAAACTACTTGGTAGATATCGTTGATCTCGATGCATCACAAGGTTTAGTCCGTTTATGGCACTGTGGTTCAGCTGCAACAAAGCTTGCTGCAGACCCAACTCATGCCACCCAATCAACCCACTGCAATCGCAAATTAGGCGTTGCAGGTAATTTTCCGCTCAAGACCGGAGCAGTAACACTGTTTCGTATTGATCGGGATGTGGATCCGAGCAACCGCACGGGTCTTCGCATGGTTGTGAGCCGAGGGGAATCAATCCCTGCTCCCAATCACTTCCAAGGCAATACAGCAACTGTTATCACTGAACCTGATGCAGCTGCTTTAGTGAATGGAATCGTCACTGGCGGATATCCGCACCACTTGGTCATTTCATGGATCGATGTGCGACCAGGTATTCATTCGTCAACTGGCAAAAAAGTTAGGGATACCCCTCACAGAATGGTAAACAATAATCTAACCCTCGGAAAGCAAGGATAAAAATGAAAACTAAAGGACTAAGTACCTTTGCTTCACTCCGTGCTGGTGTAGTTGCATTAGTTGCTACGGCACTTGTAATTACTCCACTTGCGGTTGCACACGCTGCTGATGCTCCAACTTTCGGCAAGGCATGTCCAACAGAAGGTGTAAGCACTGGACAATCAACAACATCACTCATCTGCCTAGCTACCTCTAATGGAAAGTTAACCTGGCAGCGTGTACGTCTTGGCTCAACTAATGCAAAACCAGTTGGACCATCAACTTCTCCAAAGGGAACAATTGAGTTCCACCACTGGCGTCCAGAAGACAAAGTTGTATTACAGGGAATTATTGATAAGTTCCAAGCAAGAAATCCTGGAACTGTAATCAATCAGGTAATCATGACTTCAGTTGACTACACCAACTTGGCTTATGCAAAGATCAATGCAAATAAGAAAGCTGCACTCTTTGTAACTAGCCGTGGCGGTCAATTCAACCAGTTCTATGCAGGTGGATTGCTATCTGACCTTTCAAACCAGCGCTTCATGAAGCAGAATGTTATTCAAAGTGCACTTACACCAGGAACTGTTAATGGAAAGGTATATGGACTTCCATACCAGTCTCTGTTTAACAACCCTTTGTATAACGCAGAGCTTTTTGCAAAGAATGGCTGGAGTGTTCCATCAACTTGGACACAACTTCTAGGCTTCTGTAAGACAGCTAAAGCTGCTGGATATATTCCAATGGCTTGGCCAGGAGCAACTCGCGGTAACGCAGGCCAGATCATCAACTCATTCTTGATGAACTCAGCTCCAGATCTAGCAACTCTCACAGATCGCATCACAGCAATTGACACAGGTAAGGCTGATCTTCTATCACCTTGGTTTGTTGAAATCGCAAATAAGTACAAAGCAATGGCTGATGCTGGTTGCTTCCCACCAAACCCAACTGGATATAACGACACAGTTGCACCTGCTGATTTCGCATCAGGTAAGGCCGCAATTTATCCAACTGGAACATTTGGTATGAGCACAGTTACAAAGCTCAACCCAGCAATGTCAGGAAAGATGAAGATGATGTCAATGATTACTACTGATGCAAAGCCTTTGTATCAGGGAATCACAAACAACACATTCATCTTGAGCGTAAATGCAAAGTCATCTTCAACAGATCAGAAGATTGCTGCAGCATTTATGTCATTCCTTGCACAAGCTGAAAATGCTCAGGCATATGCTGTTGGAACTTCACAGCACGTTTCAATCATCAACGTTGACTATTCAGCCAACATTGACCTATTGAACACTTCAGACATCATGGGTAAGAAGCTATTACTTGCACCACGCTTCTTGTTCAACAACGTTAACAACGTCCGTAACCCACTTGAGGATGCATTGATTGCAATCGCAGGCGGAGCAGATGTCACCAAGACACTTACTGATACTTCAAAGACCATCAAGCAGGGTCTTACTTCTTAAGGAGTAAACAGTTAGTTCAATAGCTCGTACCCAGGGCACCCTTGCCAAACTTGGCAAGGGTGCCTCTGGCGCACGCAAAAGAAAAAAAGATTCCAAAATTTTATGGCTGATGGCTTTTCCAGCCTTTGCTATTTATTCATTTCTGTATCTATATCCGGCGCTCTCGAACCTGCTGTATTCCACGCAACGCTGGGATGGTGTCACCAAGCCTGAGTTTGTTGGTTTAAAGAACTTCATCCACCTTTTGACCGACGATGACCTTTTTATGAAGGTTGTCAGCAACAACATACGTTTCGCAATCATAGTTGTGGTGTTACAGACAGGTTTTGGTCTCCTATTTGCAACATTTTTGACTGAAAACTCTAAAACCAATATTTTCTTACGTACCATCTACTTTTTTCCAACAATTCTCTCATCTGTTTCTGTCGGACTCATATGGACTTTTCTTTATGATCCAAATTACGGCTTCATTAATGCGACCTTAAAAGCTATCGGTTTTGACAAACTTGCTCTTAATTGGCTGGGTGATTCGAAGTATTCGCTCTATGCCGTAGCAGTCACACAAATTTGGTTTCATACAGGACAGATGGTTGTTATCTATGTTGCAGGTTTGCAACAAATTCCTGCAGAGTTATATGAAGCTGCCGAGATGGATGGCGCAACTCGCTGGCAGCAGTTTAAGAACATTACCTGGCCTATGGCCCTTCCAACGACAGCCGTTGTAGTTGCATACACGACTATTCAAACATTTAGAGCTTTCGATCTTGTCTATGCGATGACACAAGGTGGCCCGCTTAACTCTTCAGATGTCTTGGTCACTTTGGTCTATAACACTGCATTCGTTGGGTACAAGTTCGGCTATGCCGCAGCGCAAACTATCTTCCTTGTACTCCTTGTCATGCTTGTGACCTGGTTACAGCGCCGCACACTTCGTATTGATTACGGAGATAAAAAATGATTTATAAGGTCTTCAAGAATACGATGCTCACAATATTTGCTGCTGCCGTCTTGGTGCCAAGCTCAATTGTTGTGCTGGGTACCTTTAAAGAAGATGTTGAAATCTATACAAAGCCATTGGCACTACCCAAGCACTGGAATTTAAATAATTTCAGAACTCTTATTGACACCGGTAACGTCATTACTCCCTTTAAGAACTCTGTCATTGTTGCTATTTTTTCAGTGGCTATCACTATTTTCTTTGCCAGCCTTGTCTCCTATGTAGTTGCACGGTCCGTAACAGTCACTGGCAAAGTTCTATTCTTGCTATTTTCATTAGGTTTAGCTATCCCTGGACAAGTAAATATCATCCCTATTTTCACTCTCTTTACAAAGCTACACCTTAATAACTCGCTCTTTGGATTGATTCTGGTGAATATTGCACTCACGCTTCCTATCTCCGTGTTTATCATTTCTGCTTTTTTCAAAGATTTACCTAAGGAAATGTTTGAAGTAGCAAGTATTGATGGGGCGGGTCATTGGCGTGTGTATCAATCAATTGCTATGCCACTTGCAAGGCCAGCTATTGGTGCAACTTCAATTTTTCTCTTTGTAATTTGTTGGAACGACTTGCTATACCCACTTATGCTCATTAATGAACTAGATAAGAAGACTTTGCCACTAACTCTTATTGATTTCCGCGGAGAATTCGCTACTAGCTACAGTATGCTCTTCACAGCAATCATGGTTGCTTCAATTCCGATGGTGCTCATGTATGTATTCATGCAACGTTCCTTTGTCGCCGGCTTAACTGCCGGAGCCGTGAAAGGGTAAATATGAGCATTGTTGCTTCAGTTGCACCTCAAAGAGCTGCACGAATTGCTACACAACTTGTAGAACTGATTGATCTTCAAAAGTTAAATCCTGGAGATCGCCTGCCACCAGAGCGGCAATTAGCAGACTTGCTCGAGGTCAGTCGCCCTAGTTTGCGCGAAGCTCTTCATATTCTGCAGGCACAAGGGTTAGTACAAATAAAGCATGGACAGGGAACATTTGTTCAAGAACCGATAGTGGCTCAAGAACTTCGAGCATCCATGATGGCAACTACGCACGGTTTAAATGAATTATTCGATGCTCGCGAAGTACTTGAGGTACCAGCTTCTAAGTGGGCTGCAGATAAAGCTTCAAAGGAAGACATCCGATTGCTTAGAGCGACTTTGAATCAAATCGAAGCTGTTACAGCGCTCTCTCCTATTGATTTTGACCACCTTCAATTATTGGATGCAAAGTTTCACTTAACTATTGTTGGCATTGCAGGTAATAGATTCATCAATCAAACTCTCAATGTTTTGCAAGATGTTATGAAAATGTCCATGGAGACCACCTTGCGGCTTCCAGGCCGTTCCGATGTTTCAAAGTCAGAGCACAATGCAATTTTAGGTGCCATTGAATCTGGAAATGGTGAGCTGGCTGCCAAATTAACGCTGCAGCACATCACAGGTGCAAGAGCAGTTGCATTGGCGGATGCGAAAGAAAAGAACAAGAATTGAGCAACATTCAAGTTGTTTGTGTTGGTGTTATAACAATTGACACTGTTGCCCTTGTTGATCAGTACCCTAATGAGGATGAAAGAGTTGTAGCAGAAGAAATCATTCGAGCAGGCGGGGGACCAGCAGCTGTTGCCGCTGTTGCATTAAGTCGCCTAGGCATTAGGAGCGCAATAGTTGGCACTATTGGCGATGATGCCGATGGCAAAGAAGCTTTACGTATTTTTGAAAAAGAAAAAGTTGACACCTCAGGGATATCAGTAGGACAGGTCGCAACCGCAGGAAGTGTCATCGTAGCTTCAAGGAAGAATAGTGCTCGTGCCATCAGTACGAGACAACCAGTGGTTCAATCTCCTATTAATGAGAGTGCCAAGAAATTGATTTCATCTGCTACTTGGCTACATGTTGATCATGTCGGAATTAAACAAATAGTCGAAGCAGGCATTACTCGCGGCACTAGCCCACAGATTTCCTTTGATGCAGGTTATAGTGTTGAAGATTTTGATGCCTCTCTTGTTGATTTATTTGTTCCTACCGAACGTCAAATGGCACTTCGCCATCCAGGTGTGGCGCTTTCAATTGCACTTGAAAATGATTCAACGAAAGCCGGCAACACAGTTGTGGCAACTCAAGGCTCAGCTGGAAGTTCTGGGTTTTCACCTGAAACAGGTTTAGTGACTGCAAGTGGTTTTAAGATTGGAGTAACAAGCACATTAGGTGCTGGTGATGTTTTTCATGGAGCTCTTATCGCTCAAGTAATTCAAGGATTTGAACTCTCAGAGGCCCTACGCCGAGCTAATGCAGTAGCGGCACTTTCCTGCCGCGGATTAGATGGGCAATCAATGATTCCATCAACAGAGGAACTCAATATATTTCTGGAGGCTAACAATTGAGAGCACTGCTAACTAACTTGGCAAGACCATCGGGTGCTCTTGCAATGGTTGCAGTTGATCAGCGTGAAGCCTTGCGTGGAATGTTTGCCGCTCACCAATCCACACCAGTTCCAGATTCACAACTGAAGCAATTTAAAGTGGATGTGGCACGCGAACTTTCACCGTATGCATCTGCGTTATTAGTAGATCAAGAATTTGGAATAGATGAAATCATTAAGCAGAAAGCGCTTAAGAGCAGTTGTGGACTAATCGCGGCTGCGGATCTACTCGTTGGTCCTGCAGGGGGAGCTGCAACGGATACAGCGATTGATCCCGATGTAGATCCCATCCGAATGCGCGACATTGGAAGTGTGGGATTAAAGTTTCTAGTCTTATGGCGCAATGATGAGTCACCTGATTCGCGTGCAAAGCTTGTAGAGGATTTTAACAAACTATGCACAATCTCTGGGCTACCTTCAATCATTGAAATTATCGTAAAACCACCAACTGATACTTCCAAAACATTCAATCGTGAAGAAGAGATAATTATTGCGGCAAAAGAAGCGGCGAATTGGAAGCCCGATCTTTATAAAGCTGAAGTTCCTTTTCACGGTGAAGGTGACTTAAATCTAGTGACCAAAAATGCCGAAAGAATCTCTGAAGCTATTGGTTCACCTTGGGTAGTACTTTCAAATGGAGTTAAGCAACCATTCTTTAACGATGCAGTGAAGGCTTGTGCAATGGGTGGTGCAAGTGGCTTCCTTGCAGGACGAGCAGTGTGGGCGGACATTGTTGGTGTAAGAGATATTCCTAAGGCATTGCGTGATGTATCTATTCCTCGACTAGAACAATTAGCCGAAATTGTTGATACTTATGCAAAGCCATGGAGTAGCTGGTAATTAACCCCACAACTCTTTAATTTCAACAACTCTGCCCTCTTTAATGCTCTTATGAGCAGCAAGGCCTGTAACCACGCTTGTTACGCCATCTTTAAGAGTTACTTCTGCAGGAGTTGAATTCAAAATCGCATCACGGAACCGAGTGTGTTCAATATAAGAAGCACCGTAATGGTGACCCATATATTTCACATCGTAGAGCTTTCCAATTGACTCCCTTCGTGAAGCACGGACAACCTGCGAAGGTAAGAAGGATTCAATTTTTCCTTGATCACCAACAATAGTCAGGATTTCTTTATCAAATGAGCCTTCGCCAAACATGCACAGATCTAACATTCCACGAGCACCATTTGCATACTCAAGAACTACGTAAGCGTTATCTAACATATCTGCTTGCTTGCCATCGTACTTCTCATCCAAATGATTAACGCTCTGGCCGCCGGAAGCAAAGACTCGAACAGGCTGTGCTCCAACAACGATGTCCATCAAGTTGAAGTAGTGGCAACATTTTTCAACCAGAGTTCCGCCGGTGCGCTCGACAAAACGATTCCAATTATCAACTTTTGGATAAAAGGGTTCGCGGTGCTCACGAATGGAAACTTGGTGAATTTTTCCTGCCTCACCTTCTTTTGCACGGGCAATAGCCTCAGCAACCGGTGGCATGAAACGGTATTCAAGACCCATCCATGTCATTGCACTTCGCTTCTCATCCCATGCCAAAATTGATTTCAAATCTTCCACTGTTGTTGCAAGGGGCTTTTCAACAAAGACAGCAATGTCACTTGCG
>JAPLBK010000139.1 GCA_026392775.1 Actinomycetota bacterium | reverse complement strand
GTGTGGAGAATTACCTGTGGGCGAACGTGCAGGCTGCTGGACTGGTTCTAGATACCAACCAATTCCAATTACAAAAGAGGCAGATCCTGACATTGCGCTGCAAATTGTTGAACGCCCAGATCAATTTCCTGGTGTAGATGCTCAGCCAATTTCAATCCGCAGCTATCCCGGTCTTGTTAATGTCAATGCCGCGCATGTGTTGGGATATGTCGGTCCTTTGACTGAGGATGATTTAATAAAAAATACTGATAAGCAATATTTTAGAAGTGAATCAATTGGAAAAGCTGGACTTGAGATTCAATATGATTCTTTTTTGCGCGGAATTCCAGGTATTAGAACACTCATTGTTGATCGAAAAGAAGCGATTACCCGAGAGAGCCAAAACACAAAGCCAATAGCTGGCGATCACTTAGTGACAAGTTTGGATATCAGATTACAGGCCGCTGCAGAACAAGCTTTGGCTGATGCGGTAAAGCGTGGACGAGCAAATGGTTACACCTCAGATTCAGGTGCAGCGGTCGTAATGGATATTAAAACAGGGCGCATTCTGGCTCTTGCTTCATATCCCACCTATGACCCCAATGCTTTTGAAAAGGGTTTAACGGTTGAACAGGCATCAGATCTTTTTAGTGAGAAGAAGGCGGTGCCGGTACTTAACCGTGCACTCCAAGGTTTATTTGCACCAGCTTCAACCTTTAAATCTGTCTCCGTTGTTGCAGCCGCTGCTGCTGGATATGACCTCAATGCTTCCTATAACTGTCCTTCTGAAGTGCAGGTAGGTACTCGAGCATTTCAAAACTTTGATAGTAGAGATCAGGGGCGCATGAGCTTGAAGAAGGCTATTGCAGTCTCTTGTGACACTATCTGGTACAAAATCGCCTTTGATGAGTGGCTGCGCGATGGTGGTCTGAGACCAAAATCAAGTCCTAATGACTATTTCTTTAAAGCAGCACAAGCCTTCCAGATCAGTGAAAGAGTAGGCATTGACCTGCCATCTGAATCAAGATCTCGTTTAGCTGATCGTGACTATAAGAAGAGTTGGTTTGAACAAAACAAAGAGTTCTATTGCAACTACAAGACTCGTGCAACCAAAGCTCAGCAGACCCCATTTCTCATTCAATTAGCTGCTGAGAACTGTGTGGATGGTGACAAGGTGCGCGCTGGAGATGCTGTGAACTTCTCCATTGGTCAGGGTGAAACTGTTGTAACACCGCTTAAGTTAACTCAGATGTATGCAGCAATCGGTAATGGTGGAACTATTTGGCAAGCAAGTATTGCCAAAGCAATCGTTAAGACCGATGGAACAGTTATTAAAACAATTGAGCCCAAGAAGCTCGGAACTCTTACCACTGCTCCTTCGACTGTTAAATTCTTACAGGCCGCTTTACGTGAAGTAGTTGTCAGCGGAACTGGTGCAGGAGTATTTGCTGGTTTTCCAATTGAAGTTAGTGGAAAAACTGGAACAGGCCAAGTATTTGGTAGAAACCCTAATGGCACACAAAAAGATGACACCTCCTGGTTTGCATCCTTTGCA
>JAPLBK010000021.1 GCA_026392775.1 Actinomycetota bacterium | reverse complement strand
TTACCTTCTCAGGCTATGACGTTACTTTCATTAGAAACGTCACCGATATTGATGACAAGATTTTGCATAAAGCAGTCCATGAAAAAGCACCATGGTGGGCAGTTGCAATGAAGTATGAGCGCATCTTTACGCAAGCCTTTGCATCACTCAATGTTTTGCCGCCAACCTATGAACCACGGGCAACAGGTCACATCACTCAGATGATTGAACTGATGGCAAAACTTATTGATAATGGCGCTGCTTATGCTCCAGGTAATGGTGATGTGTATTTAGAGGTGCGCAAGTTAAAGCGCTATTTAACTCTTTCAGGTCAAAAGCTTGATGATTTACAACCAGCCGCAGATGCTGATGAAAAATTCAAAAGAGATCCACGCGATTTTGCTCTATGGAAAGCAGCAAAGCCTGGAGATCCATCATGGCCGACACCGTGGGGGTCGGGTCGACCTGGCTGGCACTTGGAATGTTCTGCAATGGCACATGCTTATCTAGGTGAAGCATTTGATATTCACGGTGGCGGCTTAGATTTAGTTTTCCCTCACCATGAAAATGAGATCGCACAATCTGAAGCTGCTGGATATAAATTTGCTAATCGCTGGTTACACAACGCCTGGGTGACTCAAGCTGGTGAAAAGATGAGTAAATCTCTTGGAAACACTTTGCAAGTGGAAACTATCTTGCAGCGTGTTCGTGGAATTGAACTACGTTGGTATTTAGGTAGTGCTCACTATCGTTCAATGCTGGAGTACTCAGAGGCAGCCCTCGATGAATCAGCTGTGGCATTTCGCCGTATTGAAAACTTCCTCACTCGCTCAGTTGAGATTCTTGGAACACAATCAGAGCCAACAATTACCGATGCTTTTTGCGCAGCAATGAATGATGATTTAGCTGTGCCAGCAGGATTGGCTTCGATTTCAGAGAATCTACGTCTTGGAAACCAAGCAATTACTGATGGTGATAAAAGGGCGATCGCTAAAAACGCCAATGAAATCCGCGGTGCTTTGCAGATTTTGGGCTGTGATCCCTTTGATACTAATTACCCACAGAGGACATCAGGAAATGTTAATGCCGCACTTGATGGTGTTATTCAGTTGGCGCTAAAAGAGCGCGCAGCTGCACGTGAGCGTAAGGATTTCGCTGCATCAGATGCCATCCGTCATGGACTACTCGCTTTAGGAATTACAATTGAGGACACAGCACAAGGGCCACGTTGGTCAATGGAAGAAAAGAGTTAACCATGGCCGGCAATTCATCACGCAAAGGCGCAATCCGCCAATCAAAAAAGGGTCCATCTTCAGGTACTGGTGGAAAGAATAAGAAGCGTTTAACTGGCAAAGGCCCAACTCCTAAAGCTGAAGATCGTCCTTATCACGCAGCTGCAAAGCGCAAGAAAGCTGCAGAGAAGAAAGCAACTCGTTCTCCTTCTACGCGCTCAACTTCTCCACGCGCAACAACTATGTCTCGTTCTGCACCTTCACGCGCACCACGTGGTGATCGCCCAAGAGGTGAAATCGTTGCAGGCCGTAACGCAGTACTAGAGGCGTTGCGTGAGGCAGTTCCTGCCACAGAACTACTAGTTGCTCGCAGCATCGAAGTTGATGATCGTGTTGCAGAATCACTCAAGCTAGCACTTCATTTAGGTCTACTAATTCGCGAAGCACACCGCGCAGAAGTAGAAGGAATTTCACCTAACAGCCAGGGAATTGTTCTGGCAATTAAGCCTTTCCAGTACTCATCATTTGAGGAGATTATGTCTCGTGCTAAAAATCCTGCCTTAGTTGTTGCACTCGATGGTGTGACAGATCCACGTAACTTAGGTGCCATTGTTCGAAGCGCTGCAGCTTTTGGCGCAGCAGGTGTTCTGATGACTGAGCGCCGCGCTGCGGCAATGACTGCATCTGCCTGGAAAGCATCGGCTGGAGCAGCTGCCCGTATGCCAATTGCTCAGGTAACAAATCTTGCACGCACCATCGATGCAGCTAAGAAGATGGGCCTCTTTGTTGTGGGTCTTGATGGGGAATCGGAAGACACCATTGCTTCGATGAAGATTGCCGCAGAGCCCATCATGATTGTGGTTGGCAGTGAAGGAAAAGGTCTTGCTCGTTTAACTCGTGAGAAGTGCGATCTAGTTATTTCTATTCCAATCAGTGCAACAACTGAGTCACTGAACGCTTCAGTTGCAACATCAATTGCACTGTTTCATATAGATCAGACACGCCGTAAGGGGTAAGTAAGTGATTTATAGTCGTTTTATCGCACTTGGTGATTCCTACACCGAGGGTATGTGTGATGAGAAAAAGTATGGCAACTATCGCGGCTGGGCTGATCGGGTTGCCGATATTATGGCAACTGCGCATCTAGATTTTACTTATGCCAACTTATCTATTCGCGGCAAACTTGTTAGACAAGTTCTAGATGAACAAATTGAAGCTGCGCTAGCCCAAGTTACTGGACCCGACACACTTATCTCTTTTCAT
>JAPLBK010000044.1 GCA_026392775.1 Actinomycetota bacterium | reverse complement strand
CGGGCTTTAACTGTGACCACAACGAAGGAGACACAAAACATAACATGGGCAATTACCGTTGGCCAAAAACCTGGATTAATTTTAAATACTAAAAAGAGTGAGAGCAGCGATGCACCTAGCACGATTTCCGGAGTTGCCATCGGCAAGAAGATGAGCAGGTTAGAGCTAGAGCGCCCCTTAAATTGATATCGCCCAATTGCAAAAGCAATCATTGTTCCAAGAATTGTTGAGAAAATAGTTGCCAATAAACCGATTTTAATGGAGTTTCCAAGCGCGTTGCAGATCTGTGGAGCTCCACAAGGGTTTTGCCAATTATCTAAAGTGAAGCCCTTCCAAACCAGATTACTCTTACCTGAGTCATTAAAAGAGAATACAAAGGTATATGCAACTGGAATGAAGAGATAAGTGAAACCAAAGATCATATATATGCGCAGCAAGTTGCGCCCAAACCAACGGGAGAATCGAGCCTTAGTTGGAATGGTTGGGATGGAGGCGTCCTTAATCTTTTGGCTCATACCAACTCCTCCGTTCCTGCTTTGCGAATATATAAAGTAACAAGAATCAAGATTGCGGCCATCAAGGTAAATGAAAGAGCTGCAGCTGTTGGATAGTCAACGATTTTAAAGTAGCGCGACTCAATAACATTACCAATCATCTTTGTATTCGGGCTACCAAGAATTGCAGCATTAACATAGTCACCAGCAGCAGGAATAAATGTAAGAAGGGTTCCAGCAACTACACCTGGCAAAGAAAGTGGAACAGTCACCCGTCGAAATGCTGTTATTCCATTGGCATATAGATCCCCAGCTGCCTCAATTGTGCGAGGGTCAATGCGCTCCAAAGATGCATAGAGCGGCAATGTCATAAAAGGTAAGAAGTTATAGGTCATACCCGCCACTACTGCTATTGAAGTCGAAGTCAGCGTTGTCTGCTCTCCAATGATGTTCAGGTTACGAAGTCCTGGAACAACAAAACCCTCTTCCCCAAGAATCTGCTTCCAAGCAATGGTACGTAGCAGGAAGGAAGTAAAGAAAGGAGCAACGACTAATACAAGAAGAATGTTTTTGAATTTTCCTGATTTAAAGGCGATTGCATAGGCCAATGGATATGCAATTGCTAGAGCAAATATCGTAGCCAAACTTGCATATAAAAATGATCGACCAAACTGTTCCTTGTTTTCTACAAATGCCTGAATGTAGTTACCGAAGGCAAGAGTTTGTTCATATTCACCTGTATCGCCACCTGCTACGGGCGTCTGTGTAGAAGTTTGTGCAAGATTAATGATTGGTAGAATAAAGAAAGTAAATAGGAAAGCAAAACCTGGTAGAAGAAGCAGGTAAGGAACACGTACCTTTGGAAAGGACACGTTATTCCTCCTCTAGTTCCTCAGGATTAACTTCTGTACCGGCGTCAACATCCTCATCGCCACGCAGACCAAATGTGAAACTTGGTTCCCATGAAATATTTACTTCATCGCCTTTATCAAATGGTGCAACACCATCATCATTTTGCTCAAAGACCATTACTTCCTGGCCCCAAGGCATGGAAACCACATATTGCGTACTCACCCCAATATATGAAACATCCTCGATATGTCCGCCAGTGAGAGTATTGCCTCTAACGGCTGTACCAAGGCGCGAAATTCTAAACTTCTCTGGACGAATTCCTGCATAGAGTGAGTTATCAACTGCGTGGCTGCGCTTTTTTGGCATAGAAATCTTTTGGCCATAGAGATCAACAACTAAATTATCTCCATCATTGCCATCGATTTTGCCCTTAATTAAATTAGATTGACCCAGGAAGTTAGCAACAAAAGCTGTTTCAGGATCGTCATAGAGATCTGCTGGTGATCCCATTTGTTCAATCTTCCCCTCATTCATAACTGCGATCGTGTCAGCCATAGTCATAGCTTCTTCTTGATCGTGTGTTACGTGAACGAAAGTTAAGCCAACTTCACGCTGAATCCACTTGAGTTCGATCTGCATCTGACGACGCAGCTTGAGATCTAGTGCACCTAGCGGTTCATCAAGAAGCAGCAGCGCAGGACGATTAACAATGGCGCGCGCAAGTGCGATGCGCTGTTGTTGACCACCTGATAGTTGAGTTGGCTTGCGCTCAGCTAAATGTGGGAGCTCAACAAGATTAAGTACCTTATCGACCTGTTCCTTAACATCTTTGATTCCACGACGGCGAAGACCGAAAGCAATATTTTCAAAGATAGTGAGGTGAGGAAATAGCGCATAGTTTTGAAAAACAGTATTAATCGGGCGTTGATAGGGACGCGTTGTTGTAATGTCCGTATCGCCCAAGTGAATACTTCCAACTGTTGGCTCTTCTAATCCTGCAACCATACGAAGCGTTGTAGTTTTGCCACAACCTGAAGGGCCAAGCAATGCAAAGAAAGATCCTTTTGGAATCGTAAGAGTTAAATCATCTACCGCAGTAAAGTCACCATATGACTTCGTAATACGAGTTAGACGAAGATCTCCCCTTGCAGTAATTGGATCTTTCGACACTAGTTTCCTTGAGCTTGTTGGAAGGCTTCAGCCCATTTTGTCTCTTCATCTGGTGTGAGAGAACGGAAGACATTAAGACGAGATGATGTCTTTTCAGTTGGGAAGATGTACTCACTTGCTGCAAGCTCAGGAGCAATTTTTTCCATCTCAGCTTGTGCACCCTTTACTGGACACACATAGTTCACATAAGCAGCAACTTCTGCAGCAACTGCTGGGTCATAGTAGTAATTGATCATCTTCTCGCCATTTGCCTTACCAGCAGCAGATGCAGTCGAAGGAATCATCAAGTTATCACCTGAAATTGTTCCGCCTGATTCTGGAATTGCGAAGTCAAACTTTCCTTCATTTTCTGAGGCAAGAATGAACATATCGCCAGACCAGCCGATAACTGCGGTTGCATCACCTGATGTGAGGTCTTCGGCGTATTCATTGCCCTTAACGCCACGAATCCATCCATCAGAGATCTTCTTGGCCATGAAATCAACTGCATTCATAAACTCATCTTCGGTGACCTTAGTGATATCAACACCTTGACCCAACAAAATCACACCGATTGTGTCGCGCATTTCAGTTAGAACAACGATTTTTCCCTTGTTCTGAGGCGCAAATAGATCATCAAGTGTGCGAATTCCCTTTGGATTCTTTTGGACATTCCATCCAAATCCTCCCATGATGCCCTGCCATGTAAGAGTTGACTCACGCTTTGGATCGTATGAAGGTGAGGCAAGTGAATCAAGGATATTTACCTTGTTTGGAATATTTGCAGTGTCATACTTTTGTGCATATCCCAAACGAATCCAGCGAGCTGCCATCCAGTCAGTTGGTGTGACAACGTCATAACCAATATCTTCGCCAAGCTTTAACTGCGCTTGCACTTTTCCAAAGAACTCATCGTTGTCGTTGTAATCTTCAAAATACTTTGCATCAATTCCGCTTTGCTCTGAGAACTTAACAAGAGTTGGATATGTCTTTGATGCTTCATCAAAATCTAAATACAAAGGCCAGTTACCCCAGCGCACAGTGTTTTCTGCAGATGCACTATCTCCACCGCCACCGCATGCAACTAATAATCCTGCTGCACCAATTCCGCCTGCTCCTGCTAAAACAGCACGACGTGAAACTTGCGTTCCAAGTATCGAGCGTGCTTCAGGTGAAAGTGACCGCTCTTTTGCCATTGATATGCTCCTTATTGTGTGAGGTCCTTGGACGAAATACTACGCCCCAAGGTTGGTCATGACGTGTTTGATTCGTGTGTAATCTTCAAATCCATATGAAGAAAGATCCTTGCCATAGCCCGAGCGCTTGAATCCGCCGTGTGGCATCTCGGCAACCACGGGGATATGGGTGTTGATCCAGACGCAACCAAAGTCAAAGGCCTTTGCCATTCTCATCGCACGGCCATGGTCCTTAGTCCAAATGCTCGAGGCCAAGCCATACTCAACCCCATTGGCCTTTGAAATCGCATCTGCTTCATCGCTAAATTTTTGAACAGTAATGACTGGACCAAAGATTTCACTCTG
>JAPLBK010000009.1 GCA_026392775.1 Actinomycetota bacterium | reverse complement strand
GCAATGGCTAACTCAGGTCCTGGAACAAATGGTTCACAGTTCTTTATTACCGTTGCACCAACTACTTGGTTAAACCGCAAGCACTCAATCTTTGGTGAAGTAAAGGATTCTGCTAGCCAGGCTGTGGTTGATGCCATCGCTAAAGCAAAGACTGGTGGGCAAGATAAGCCAGCCACACCAATAACAATCAACAGCGTCACCGTTGCTTAAGCGTTCTGCTACTTATTCTTTAATCGCATTAATATGCGGTGCATATCTGCTGCAGATGGTTGTTCCATCAATCGAAATGCGTTTAGTTTTACCCAATCTTGATTATTTAATGGCTACTAACCAGTGGTATCGATTATTTTCAGTCTCACTGGTTCATGCCGGGCTACTACACCTTGGTTTTAATATGTATGCCCTCATGGTTTTAGGCAATCCATTGGAAGCTGCTTTTGGTAAGAATAAGATGTTATTAATCTTTTTCGTCTCACTCCTTACTGGCTCTTTAACCTCTGCCTACTTTGCATCTCCTTCCTCTTATTCAGTGGGTGCATCAGGTGCCGTCTTTGGTTTATTTGGAGCCATTGCAATAGTTGGAAAGCGCATCGGGACAGACACACGTTCGATCTATGTAATTATCGGAATTAACTTTGCAATTGGTTTTGTTTTAGGCGGAATTGATTGGAAAGCCCACCTAGGTGGATTAGTAGGCGGAGTTATTGCCGCTCAATTAACCCTGAATAAAAGATAAGAAGTTATCCACAGCTTTTACCCACAATGTGGATTGAATTACATGCGTGTAATTAAGAAGGTATTAACGCCAGCGGGTGGCTAGTGAGAAGCCCACACCGATAAAGCTAAAGCCAACAATCATGTTCCATGCACCAATGCCTGGGATTGGGTACTGGGTCTGAGTGACATAGAAGATCACAATCCAGAACAAGCCAATCAAGAAGGCAGCGACCATTGTTGGGGCTAACCACTTAGGGCTCTCTAGCGGGCCATGAGGAGTTTCAACGACAACTTCCTGGTTATGGGCGCGCGCTTCTGCGACTTTCTTTCGAAGCTTTGATTTAGGCATACGCGAAAGATACACCATGAGCAAGAATGCTCCTATGGCCACCAAGATCCTTGTCGTCGATAACTACGACTCCTTTGTCTTTAACTTGGTGCAATACCTGCAGCAGCTAGGCGCAGAGTGCACCGTGGTTCGAAATGATGCCGTGAAGGCTGAAGATGCCGCGAACTATGGAGGTGTTCTCATCTCACCAGGACCCGGCATTCCTGAAAAGGCTGGAGTCAGTGTTGAAATGATTAAATTTTGCGCTGAGAAAAAGATTCCAGTTTTTGGTGTGTGTTTAGGCCATCAAGCGATTGGTGTTGCATTTGGTGCAACAGTTTCGCGGGCACCAGAACTACTGCATGGAAAAACCTCTTTAGTACATCATCAACAACAAGGTGTTCTTGAAGATCTACCATCACCATTTACAGCAACTCGTTACCACTCCCTGTGTGTTGAGCGAGACACGGTGGGTGCAGATTTAGAAATCACAGGATCTACTGAATCAGGAATTGTGATGTCCATGCGCCATCGCACATTACCCATCGAAGGCGTGCAGTTTCACCCAGAGTCAGTACTTACTGAACATGGCCATCAGATGTTAGCTAACTGGTTAAGTGCATGTGGTGATAAGAATGCAAAAGCTAAAGCAGTTGGTTTATCACCAGTTGTTGGTAGCCGTTCTTAAGGTGCTTTATTAACTGTAATGGTTACAGACTTACCAATTGTTTGTGTTGTGCCACCGTCAGGTGCTTGTCTGATAACAACACCAATAGGTTGGTTTGCATCATATGCATCAATGGCATTAACTAAGAATCCAGCTTGAACAAGCAGCGTTCTGGCTTGGATTGCATCCACACCAATAAGTGAGGGGACTACAACCTGGCCACTAGCAATTTGTAGAACAACTCCGCTGCCGGCAGTAATAGTTGAACCAGGCTCGGGAGTTACTTTCAAAACAGTTCCAAGTGCTTCATCCGAAGGAAGGGCCTCTGTTCGAGAGACAACTAAACCAACAGCACTGAGCGCTGCGCGGGCATCAATGAGTGACATACCCACTAAATCTGTGGGAATGACAGCATCTCCTGGCCCATCTGAAATAGTTAAGACAACTCCAGAGCCTTTTTGTGCACGTGTTGTTGCCAAAGGTATTTGGCTAGCAACTCGGTCTAAAGGGATTCGTCCATCATGGGCACGTTGGATTGTTACAACATAATCTTTGAGAAGAGACTGAGCATCAGCTTGAGTTAAGCCCACAACGTTAGGGATTTGAGGCAGATTATTAGCATCACCTGATGGCCGAGTAACAAATAAACCAGCGGCAATAACAGTGATTGCAAGAATGGAACTCAACGCACCCACTAATACTTTGCGGCGTGAGATTTTAACTTTAGGAATAGTTGTAGTGAGGGCTTGGCCAGTTCCCACTTTCAATAAATCATCGAGCATCAGGCCTGCTGATTGGTAACGATCCTCAGCTTTCTTAGCAAGGGCCACAGAGAGAATGACATCAACGCCTTCAGGTAGTTCTGGTTGAATCTTGCTAGGAGTCACAAGAACACCAGAAACATGTTGGTAGGCAATAGAGACTGGAGTATCACCGGTAAATGGTGGCTGCCCAGTTAATACTTCATAGAGCAAACATCCAGTTGAATAAATATCACTACGCAAATCTGCAACTTCACCTAAAGCCTGCTCAGGGGAGAGATATTGGGCAGTACCAACAATATTCCAGGTGCTAGTGAGCGTTGCACCAAGATCTGCAAGGGCGCGCGCAATTCCAAAATCCATCACTTTCACATCGCCATGATCAGTAATCATGATGTTGCCAGGTTTAATATCTCTGTGAACGATTCCGCGCTGATGAGAATAATCAAGGGCCGCCAAGATTCCTTCACCTATTTCAAGTGCGCGCTTGAGTGGCACACGCTCACCGTCATGAATGAGATCACGCAAAGTGTGGCCAGAGACTAACTCCATCACTATGTATGGGGCAGGCGTTTCACCGGAGTCATAAACGGCAACAATTCCAGGGTGATTTAAACCAGCAGCAGCTAGCGCTTCTTTTCTAAAACGTGCAACAAATGAAGGATCACGGGCTAAATCACTGCGCAATACTTTTATTGCAACTTGGCGGGCAAGGCGAGTGTCTTCGGCAACATACACATCAGCCATACCGCCGGTGCCAATCATTTCACCGAGCTTGTAGCGGTCACCAAAGAGCGAGTTAATCATTGCGCCGCTCCTAAAACTTCATTGGTTGTGACTTCATCACCGGTTATGTCGGCAACAATAACAGTGACGTTATCTGGTGCACCATTGATGTAAGTGGCATCAATTAACGCTTTAAGCGCATCAGAGCGATCAGATTTCTTTAACAAGGATTTAATCTCTTTTTCAGTTAAAACACTAGACAAACCATCGCTGCAGAGTAGATAACGATCTTTCTCTTTCACTTCATAGATCTGCAAAATAGGAGTGACCGTGCCTTGGCCCATGAGCGCTTGAGTTAAAACAGAGCGTTGTGGGTGATCTGCCACATCAGATTGTGAAATAGCACCTTGATCCAGAAGTTCTTGAATAACTGTGTGGTCATTGCTCAACTGTTCTAATGTGTTTGCCCGCAGGCGGTAGCAGCGAGAATCTCCCACATGCAGCAATGCAATGTTTGTATCAACAATTAATAAGGCCGTAAGGGTTGTTCCCATTCCACGGAGCTCAGTTACCTCCTCGGCGTATTCACCTATCTGTGAATCGATAGTGAACAGCGAGTGAAGAAGTAAATCTTCTATGGAATCAGCATCAATCTCTGAACTTGTTAGTACCGGGCTAAGTTTTTGCAGAGCTTTAATCGCAATCTTCGATGCAACTTCACCACCAGCATGTCCACCCATTCCATCAGCAACTGCAATGAGGCGACCAGAAATAAAAGCAGAATCTTCATTTCCGCTGCGTTGTAAACCGTCAGCCGAGCGCGCACTGCTCTGGAAGTAAATAGCGCTCATGGGCATAAGCCTAACCCCTGTTAATCTTTAATCATGAAAATATATGCCCACCGCGGAGCCTCTATAGATTTCCCAGAGATGACCATGGATGCATATAAAGCTGCGGTCGATCAAGGCGCCGATGGCATGGAGTGCGATGTACGCCTGACAAAAGATAATCAGATTTTGTTATGGCATGACGCCGATATGAAGCGCACCGCTGGATATGGCGGTCGAATCGCAGAGATGACATACCCACAAATAAAACAGCAGTACCCGCAAGCAGTTTTGCTCGAAGAGTTATTGGAACTTGCTCGAGATAACGATATGGAACTTGCGATTGAAACCAAACATCCAGTCCCGCAAGGAAGTATGGTTGAAAAGAAAGTTTTAGAACTACTAGAACAAGAAGAGTTGGAAACTGATGTTGTCTTAATGTCATTTTCCTGGCTAGCGATTGAAAATATTCGAAAAATCAACCCACAACAGAAAACAGTTGCCTTACTCCATGAGCGATGGAATTATGTGATGCAACGATTTACATCTGCACCCATTCTTGGTCCAAGCGTGGAACTTCTACGCTCAAATCCAGAAATGACCCATGCAATCAAGCCTTTATATGTCTGGACCGTTGATGATGCTGACGATATGCGCTTTTGTTTAGAAAACGGTGTGGAGGTCCTTATTACAAATAATCCGTCATTTGCACGCAAGGTGCTCGGGTATCATTAGTCAGTGAGCACATATGCGTATTTAGGCCCCAAGGGAACATTCACTGAAGCTGCTCTAAAAAAGATCACTTCTTCAAATGATTCTCTCATCCCTTACGCAAATGTCACCGCGGCCCTAGATGCAGTCCGAGTTGGTAAAGCACACTTTGCGCTAGTCCCGATTGAAAACTCTGTTGAAGGTGTTGTGGCAAGAACTCTGGATGAATTAGCAACAGGATCACCACTTTCAATCGTTGGTGAAGTTACATTGCCCGTTTCTTTTGCTTTAATGGCAAGGCGCGATGCCGTCGATATTCGCCGCATTGCGACACATCCACATGCGGAAGCCCAATGCCGTGCATATATTGCGAAGAATTATCCAGAGGCTGAATTAATCTCAACTGCATCAACTGCAGCAGCTGCTGAAGCTATTGGCCGCGGAGAGTTTGATGCAGCTATTGCAGCCCCAGTTGCTGCAGCTCATTATGGACTCACTGTTATTGCGGACAACATCGGCGATATCGTTGGGGCAATCACACGCTTTGTTTTGGTCTCAAAGCCAGCAACACCACCTAAGGCCACTGGTTTTGATCGCACATCTCTTGCCGTCTTTATCGGCATCGATCACGCGGGAGCCTTGCTCGATATCTTGACCGAGTTTGCCAAGCGCGACGTTAACTTAACTTTTATTCAGTCACGTCCAACAGGACTAGAACTTGGGCATTACCATTTCATTATTGATGCCGAGGGCCACGTTAACGAAGCTCCAGTGAAGGAGACGGTCGAGGCGTTGCGAGCAATCTGTGAAGATATTCGCTTCCTAGGTTCATACCCACGAGAAAAGGCCGGCAAATGATTGACCTTAAATTCATTCGCGAAAACCCAGATGCGGTCCGTGCATCACAAAAGGGTCGCGGTGAAGATGCATCGATTGTTGATCAAGTAATTGCCTCTGATGAATTACGCCGTGTTGCCATTGAAAAGTTTGAAAAACTACGTGCAGAACAAAATGTCTTATCTAAATCAATCGGCGCGGCTAAAGGTGATGAAAAAGCTGTTCTCCTTGAAAACGCTAAAGAGTTAGCAACGGCTGTAAAAGAGGCTGATAGCAAGCGAACAGAGGCTGAAGAGCACACCAAGGCGCTAGTGATGCAGCTTTCAAATATTCTTGATCCCGGTGCACCTATTGGCACAGAAGCTGATTTCAAAGTCTTAGAACATGTTGGAACACCACGAAAGTTTGATTTTGAACCAAGAGATCACGTTGAATTAGGAAAACTCCTCGGTGCAATTGACACAGAGCGCGGCGCAAAAGTCGCTGGCTCTCGTTCATATTATTTAACTGGTTCTGGTGCACTTCTAGAGTTTGCACTCGTTAACTATGCGATCTCTATGGCAGTAAAAGCAGGGTTCGTTCCAGTAATTCCACCGGTACTGGTCAATCCAGCTGCAATGGAGGGCACAGGGTTTCTTGGACAAGCTGCTGAAAATGTTTATCGCATCGAAAAAGATGATGTGTATTTAGTGGGAACTTCTGAAGTTCCACTTGCTGCGATGCATATGGATGAAATTCTTCCTGGAGATAAACTTCCAATACGTTATGCCGGCTATTCATCATGTTTTCGCCGTGAAGCTGGGACCTACGGCAAAGACACCCGCGGAATTATCCGCGTGCACCAGTTTGATAAAGTGGAAATGTTTTCTTTCTGCCACCCAGATCAAGCTAAAGAGGAACATGCCCGCATTTTGCAGTGGGAGAAAGAGTTCCTTAATGCAATGGAGATTCCTTATCGCGTCATTGATGTGGCATCAGGGGACCTTGGGTCAAGTGCGAACCGTAAATTTGACTGTGAAGCATGGATCCCAACACAGGATGCATACCGCGAAGTCACTAGTACTTCTAACTGCACAGAGTTTCAAGCTCGCCGCCTGAATATCCGTTACAAAGATACTGATGGTACAAAGGCCGTTGCGACATTGAATGGAACATTAGTTGCCATTCCACGCATGATTGTTGCCATTTTAGAGAACCACCAAAATGCAGATGGAACTGTCAATATTCCAAAGGCGTTACAACCATTTCTTGGCAAAGAACGATTTGAGTTGGTGTGAATAAGCGCCCCAAACTCATTGCAACAGATTTAGATGGAACCATCGTTCAACACGATGGAACAATCACAGCGCGCACCATTGATGCTTTCACTAGAGCCCGTGATTTGGGTGTCCATATCTATTTCATAACTGGGCGTCCACCGCGCTGGATGAATGAAATCAGAGAAGCTTTTGGTTTTGGTGGAGCGATTTGTGGCAATGGCGCAATGCTCTATGACTTGCAAAAACGTGAAGTAATTGAAGAATGGATGATCTCAAAGGAATCACAAATTGAAATAGCACAGAGATTGCGCGCGGCAATTCCTCAAGTCTCTTTTGCAATTGAAACTCATGATTACTACCACCGCGAAAAAACTTACGTGCCCCGCTGGGATGTTGGTTTAGATAATGTTGGTGTTGAAAAAATTGAAGATGCAGCTAAAGGGCCAGTGTTTAAAATGTTAGCCCGTTGCAGTAGTGGTGAATTAACATCAGATGAAATGCTCGAAATAGCACTTCGTGAACTTGATGGATTAGTCACTGTGACACATTCAAATGCAAGAGAATCCCTACTTGAGATCTCAGCACTTGGAATATCAAAGGGAACAACATTGGCAAAGGTTGCTGGGCGACTTGGAATAGATGCAGCTGATTGTGTTTCATTTGGTGATAACCCCAATGATTTTTCAATGCTTGCTTGGTGTGGCCGCTCATATGCAATGGCTGATGGACACCCAGATGGAATCAAATATGCAAAAGATGTAGCTCCATCACATGAGAGTGATGGCGTGGCAATAGTTATTGAGAAGTTGTTAGATCTACCCGCTTAATTTTTAGCCGATTTTCGACTCAGGCCATCTTCGGGTAATCTCTTCCACGGAGGGCTCGCATAGCGGCCGAGTGCACCGGTCTTGAAAACCGGCAAACGAAAGTTTCGTGGGTTCAAATCCCACGCCCTCCGCCATTTTTTCTTTACTTTTGTGTTTGAGTTCATAGTCCTAAAGGGCCTCTGCGCCTAGCCGATTATTAATGGCAAGAGGAGACTTATCCCTAGTTACCACCAATGATGCTGGGGGAGTTATTCATGTCAGGTGTTTTTTCACCAACGCGGGCAAAGATCAAAGAACGGACCCTGCGCACAGACAAGTGGTGGTTACAGCCACTTATTACTTTCGGAGTGCTTATGTCCTTCGTTGTTTACGCAACCTTCCGAGCATTTGAAGGCGCGAATTACTACAAGGATCATTTGATTTCTCCTTTTTATTCACCATGTTTATCGCAGGCGTGTGTCCCAGAGGCGACAATGCTTGGCTTCACACCAGTAAGTGCAGAGATCTTTAACTTTGCACTTTCACCAGCTCTTATTATTTTGATTTTCCCATTAGGTTTTAGAATGACTTGTTACTACTACCGCAAGTCTTATTACCGTTCATTTTGGATGTCACCACCAGCATGCGCAGTCGCAGAACCACATAAGAAGTACACAGGTGAGACACGATTCCCACTTATTATCCAAAACTCACACCGCTACTTCTTCTATGCGGGTTTACTGTTAAATGTAATTCTGAGTTATGACGC
>JAPLBK010000032.1 GCA_026392775.1 Actinomycetota bacterium | reverse complement strand
AGTAGATGAGACATTAACTGGCTGGGATAACTTAGTAATGTTTGGTCGTTTGTATCACTTAGGTAAAGCTGCATCTGTAAAGCGAGCTGAAGAGTTACTGGAGAGATTTTCACTCACTGACAGCGCTCGCCGCCCCATCAAAACATATTCAGGTGGAATGCGCCGCCGCTTAGATTTAGCTGCATCTTTAATTGTGCAACCAAAAGTGCTCTTTCTTGATGAGCCAACAACTGGCCTTGATCCACGTGGTCGCCAAGAGATGTGGGAAGTGATTCAAGAGCTAGTTAAAGGTGGTGTAACGCTGTTGCTCACAACGCAATATTTAGAGGAAGCTGATCAGTTAGCTGATGAGATCGCTGTTATTGATCATGGAAAAGTAATTGCTCGTGGAACTTCAGATGCTTTAAAGAAACAGGTCGGCGGAGAGCGTTTAGAGATAACTGTTGAAAGCGCTGATATCGCGAAAACCCAAGAGATTGTTTCTCGCATCAGCACTAGTGCAATTCACACTGATATTCGCACTATTTCAGCACCGGTAACAACAGGATCTATTGCTCTTATGCAGGCTCTGCGCGCTCTAGATGAAGCAAAGATTCACCCACTCGATATCGCTCTCAAGCGCCCTTCACTCGATGATGTGTTTTTATCACAGCTTGCCCGAATCCCTGAAGTTCTAGTTTTCTCAACTATTCAGCCAGTGATGTTTGTGCTCCTTTTCCGTTTTGTCTTTGGTGGCTCAATTTCTACTGGCCAGCCAGGGGGATATGTTCAACTGCTCATGCCTGGAATCTTCGTGCAAACAGTTGCATTCACATTGGCTGCAACGGCAGTTGGTTTAGCTGAAGATATGAAGAAGGGCCTCATCGATCGCTTTAGATCTCTGCCAATCTCCAGAGGCGCAGTTGTTATTGGTCGCACCTTTGGAGACGCACTTCTAAACATCCTTGTTTTAACTGTTATGGCATCTGCTGGATATGCCGTGGGTTGGCGTCCAACATCAGGTGGACTTTCAATCTTCTTAGCTTTCCTATTCCTGTTTATGTTTGGTTATGCCCTTTCATGGATTGGTATCTATGTTGGCTTGGCCGTTAAAGAGGCACGAACTGTGCAAAGCGTGGGTTTCTTAGTTACTTTCCCACTGACTTTTCTCTCAAATGCCTTTGCACCAACTACTGGAATGCCAAGAGCGTTGCAGTACTTTGCTGAATGGAACCCAGTTTCAACAATGGTTGCAGCCTGCCGTCAGCTATTTGGTCTCAAAAATGAGTTTGGGGCAACCGCTAGCTCTTGGCCAAGCCAGCACCCGCTAGAGACTTCTTTGCTCTATATGGTGCTATTGATGGCGGTATTTATCCCATTAAGTATTAGAAAATATAAAAATACTTCTATTTAAGAGTAAAACTGCGCAGCTTTAATAACTACCTTTATTTCACGGCCATTGGGTGCGGTGTATGAAACGCTTGCACCAATCTCTGCGCCCATCACTGCTGCACCTAGAGGCGATTTCTCGCTATAAACATCGAGATCACCGGAGGCAATTTCACGTGAACCTAATAGAAACTTCATTTCATCTCCTGCAATCTCTGCCGTAACAACCATGCCTGCGCCAACTTTGCCATCGGCGGCAGCTGGTGGAGTTCCAATGTGGGCATTTTCTAACATCTGCTTAAGTTGGCGGATACGCGCTTCCATCTTGCCCTGCTCATCGCGGGCGGCGTGGTAACCACCATTTTCTTTTAAGTCACCTTCGGCACGTGCAGCTTCAATTTTTGCTGTGACATCTTTGCGGCCATGTTGCTCAAGGTTTTCTAATTCGGCGCGCAAACGATCGGCAGCTTCCTGCGTTAACCATGTCTGCGCGCTCATAAGGCGTAAAGGTACTAGGTGGGTGTAGCTGCCTACAACTTATTTAATACGGCAGGCAACCACATCGGCATTAACGCCTTGGCTACGCGTAGGAATTTCAGTGTTTTTCTCTACAACTGCAAGGCCTGGCCCTATTTCATCTTCAATCTGTCCCACCACAGTTTTATCGTAATCGCGTGCAACCAAGGTGCATGTTAAAACCTGGTCTTTATCTTGTCTTACAACTTCATATCTAATAGACATTTCGCGATCAGTGGTGGCAGTAAATGAAATAACAGAAAATCGGATACTGGGGTTGGAATGGTGCAGTCCTGCCCACACCAGCCAGCTGATTCCAATAACGGCGATAACAAGGGCAGGGATGACCCACCCCTTGGCTGGGCGCACGCCATAGCGATCCTCGTAGGAGAACTGTGAGCCTGATTGCATGCCATGATTATGCCATGCAAAAAAACTATGAGATGGGTGTTGCTGGTTCCTTAACGATTGCGATTCTGATTATCGCTGTAGTTTTCTTGATGCGCAGTTTCTATAAGCGCTTTATGGGTGTTGATCGAAGCGATGACGGCACCGACCAGTAACTCCTTTTTCTCCAAAGTTGGTCAAGTTGTAGCAGTCCTACTTATTGCCGCCATCTTTTTCGCACTGGGCTTATGGCAGTTAGATAGAGCTAAAGAATTAAAAGAAAGTTTGGTAACTGCGACTCAAGTTGATACAAATATCGTGCCACTAACATCTATTGCCACCGCAAGGCAGCCTCTGCAAGCATCGGCCATCAATCGAATGGTGCAAGTTTCAGGGCACTACGTCGCAAGTTTTAGAGCACCCAACCAATCTGATGGAAATAACACGATGAAGGATTGGGAAGTTGGTTTGCTCCAAGTTGGCACGAATCAAGGGATTTTGGTTGTGAAGGGTTTGTGGTCAGAGCGATTGCTTAACCCAGATATTTCAATGGCCATGGTCATAGATATCAAGGGGCAGTTAGTTGCCTCTCAATCTGAAGATCGTTCAATTAATGGTGATGGTGCGATTTCGCGCCTCGATAGTTCAGTGATTGTGGGATTAACTGATTTAGATTTATTTGATGGTTATGTGATGGCATCTAGTGAATCCCATAATGGCTCGCAATTAATGCGAGCCCGCCCTACTCCGGCCAAGCTAACCTCTCGAATCCCGGGCTTCTACTGGCAGCACATCTCCTATGTGGTGATCTGGTGGCTCATGGCAGCGGTGGTGCTTTACCTTCCCTTCTATCGCCGTAGAGTTAAGCCATGAAATCAAGCCTTCTGCGTTTTCGAGTAATGGCAATCGTCTCTGGTGTTATGTCACTTCTGCTCTGGTTTGTTTATATGCCAGTCAAATACCTCTTTGATCTACCTGATCTGCATAGTTCCATTGTGTGGATTCCTATGGTGCACGGATATCTCTATCCAATCTATATCTTGACTGCTCTGCAGTTCTCAGTCAAAGCCCGCTGGCCTTTGATGAAGATGCTGGGTCTACTTCTAGCTGGCACACTTCCCGTTGCCTCACTGATTGCCGAACGCAGAGTTGTTCGCCGTTATACGTAAACTCATCAAATCTGCGCTCTACCCACTCTATGAGTGGCGTTTAGTTCGAGCGTTAGATTTCACTAAGACCCCTCACCATGTTGGTGTCATCCTTGATGGTAATCGCAGGTGGGCAAAAGTCAATCCCAACAACAGTGATCCCAATGGGCACAAAGCTGGGGCAAATAAAATCATTGAGTTTTTGGGTTGGTGTGATGATGCCGATGTTCGGGTTGTGACTCTGTGGTTGCTATCAACTGATAACTTCAAAAGAAGCTCGGATGAGATTGAAGAGCTCCTCAAGATTATTGGTGACACTATCGATGAATTAGCGGCAACGGGCCGCTGGAATATTAAAGCGGTGGGCGCCCTTGATCTCTTGCCGCCATGGTTGAGTGAAAAACTAGTTGGGCTAAAGCCCATCCGAAACGATGGCGTGGAAGTAAATGTGGCTATTAGCTATGGGGGCCGGCGCGAGATTGTTGATGCAGTGAAGTCTTATCTTGGCGAAGAAGAAAAGTCAGGTCATTCACTCGATCAAGCTAAAGCGAAGTTAACCAGTGATGATATTTCTAAGTTTTTATATACCGCAGGCCAACCAGATCCAGAGCTGCTCATTAGAACATCAGGGGAACAGCGCCTTGGTGGATTCCTTTTGTGGCAAAGTGCGCTATCTGAGTTCTACTTCTGTGAGGCGTATTGGCCAGATTTTCGACGAGTAGATTTTTTACGTGCCCTACGTGCCTATTCACTTCGACAACGCCGTTTCGGCAGTTGAGATTTGCGCCAAAAACGTCAACAAGATTTAACTTTTCTAGAGCGCGTGTTGCCACAGAGTTAGCAGCATTTTGTTCTACCTTTTTACGTATCCGAAGCAGCATCCCCCGAGTACAACTAAAAATGAGGAGTCCAGCCATTGGCTGCTAAGAGTCACAGCTCTAGAAAGACTTTTGTTTTAGATACCAGCGTTTTATTAGCTGATCCTGGCGCCCTGCATAGATTTGCTGAGCATGAAGTAATCATTCCTATCGCTGTTATTGGCGAACTTGAGACTAAGCGCGATCACCCAGAGTTAGGTTATTTTGCCCGCGCAGCCCTTCGCGCTCTTGATGATCTTCGCGTTACCCATGGCCGACTTGATCAACCCCTGAGTATTACTCCTGAGGGTGGAACGCTTTCAGTTGAACTCAACCACACCGACCTTTCCACCTTGCCCCATGGCTTCTTGCGAGATGGCACCAATGACACTCGCATCCTGGCCATAGCTAAGAACTTAATGTCAGATGGCAAAAACGTTGTTTTAGTTTCTAAAGATTTACCACTTCGCGTTAAAGCATCATCTGTTGGTGTTGAAGCCCAAGAGTATTTAGCAGAGCTTGTGCCCAACAGTGGCTGGACTGGAATTGAAGAGCTCACTGTTGGCTCATCGGTCATTGATGATTTGTATTCCTCAGATCGCGCCGACCATGAAGCGGCCCATACTCTTCCGATTCACACTGGAGTTGTTTTGCACTCAGATCGTGGTAGCGCGCTGGCCCGTGTGACAGCTGATAAGCAGTTGCAGTTAATTAGGGGAGATCGCTCAGCTTTTGGTTTGCATGGGCGAAGCGCCGAACAACGTATTGCACTAGATCTTCTCTTAGATGACTCCATTGGAATTGTTTCTATGGGCGGACGGGCTGGAACTGGTAAGTCGGCGCTCGCTTTATGCGCAGGTCTTGAAGCGGTCATGGAAAAGCGCATCCATAAAAAGGTAGTTATCTTCCGTCCTCTCTATCCAGTGGGCGGTCAGGAACTCGGATACTTGCCAGGTAGTGAGGGCGAAAAGATGTCACCATGGGCCCAGGCAGTCTTTGACACTTTGGGCGCACTTGTTAGTCAGCCAGTTATCGATGAGATCGTGGACCGGGGCTTGATTGAGGTTTTGCCGCTGACCCATATCCGTGGTCGCTCCCTGCATGACTCCTTTGTGATCGTCGATGAAGCCCAGTCCTTGGAGCGCGGAGTGCTTTTGACCGTGCTCTCTAGAATCGGCACCGCCTCCAGAGTGGTCTTGACCCATGACATTGGCCAGAGGGACAACCTGCGGGTCGGTCGCCATGATGGTGTGGTGGCAGTTGTTGAAACTTTGAAGG
>JAPLBK010000028.1 GCA_026392775.1 Actinomycetota bacterium | reverse complement strand
TGCTCCAAAGCGTCGTCGCAAGAAGGCAGCAGCAGCTGCTCCAAAGAAGCGCCGTCGCAAGAAGGCAGCTAAGAAGTAATTAGCAATTAAAAAAACCCGCCACTTTATGTGGCGGGTTTTTTTATGCAATTTTATTATTTACTCATTACTTGCATCTTTGCGAAGTGACTCTTCCACCCGAGCAAATATCGTTGATATTACCTCTAGATCAGCCTCAGATAAATGGTCAACAAATCTAGCGCGAACACTCTCCACATGATCTGGGGCCGCAGCCACAATCGCTTTCCAGCCCTTGGTTGTCATCACTGCAAAGTAGCCACGTTTATCTGATGGGCATGCCTCGCGCTTTACCCATCCAGCCTTTTCCATCACTTTCATTCGATGCGATAAACGCGAGCGCGATAGCAAGGCGATATTGGCTAATTCACTCATTCGCATTCTGCGATCAGGGGCATCACTAAGTTGAGCCAAAATTTCATAATCAGGCATTGATAAATCATGGCTATCTAAATCACTATCGAGTGCCTCTAAAAGGCGACGGCTGGCGATGATGTAATGGCGCCAGGCCTTCATTTCACCAGTATTGAGCCACCGGGGTGCGGTAGCGTCTTCACCTGCCATAGTTATCAGTCTACGCTAACAGTTGAAGCTTCAACTACTTTTAATTTTTAGGAAGGTGAGCCATTGAGTACGGGTTTCTCCTTTGAGATTAAATCTAGCCAAGAGGGATCGATGGCCCGCGTTGGAACTATCACCACTCCCCACGGTGCGATCCAAACCCCAGCTTTTATTCCAGTGGGAACCAAAGCCACCGTTAAAGCTGTTCTGCCAGAGGCGATGGAAGATCTTGGGGCACAAGCACTTCTAGCAAATGCCTATCATCTCTATCTACAACCTGGCTCGGATGTCTTAGATGAGGCCGGGGGTCTTGCCCAATTTATGAACTGGCCTGGTCCCACTTTTACTGACTCTGGTGGATTTCAAGTTCTTTCCTTGGGTGTGGGATTTAAAAAAGTATTGGCGATGGATGCCCAGACATTTCGCCGAGATGATGTGATTGCAGATAATAAAGAGCGCCTGGCCCATGTTGATGATGAAGGTGTGACTTTTAAATCCCACATCGATGGCTCAATGCACCGCTTCACTCCAGAGATTTCCATGAAGGTCCAACATGAAATCGGCGCCGACATCATCTTTGCCTTTGATGAGTGCACGACCTTGCATAACACCCGTGGCTACCAAGAGTTAGCGATGGATAGAACTCTGGCCTGGGCCGTGCGCTGTTTAGATGAACACAAGCGGCTAACAGATGTGCGATCTACTAAGTCCTACCAAGCCCTTTTTGGGGTTATTCAGGGGGCTCAATATGAAGACTTGCGCAAGAAAGCTGCCGGGGATTTAGGTGGCCTTGTTTCATCCGGGCAGGCCTTTGATGGCTTTGGTATTGGTGGGGCGCTAGATAAAGATTCACTAGGAACAATCGTTTCTTGGGTCAATCACGTACTGCCGGAAAATAAACCTAAGCATTTACTCGGCATTGGCGCCCCTGAAGATCTCTTTGTGGGGGTTGAAAACGGCATTGATACATTTGACTGCGTATTAGCTTCCAGAATTGCACGTACAAGTGCGGTGTACACGATGGAAGGGCGCTTTAACCTATCTAATAGCGCCTTTAAACGCGATTTCACGGCCATTGACGATGAATGTGACTGTTACACGTGCACGCACTACACACGGGCTTATATGCACCATGTATTCCGTGGTAAAGAAATCATCGCTTCAACCCTTGCCACAATCCATAACGAGCGCTTTATCGTGCGCTTGGTTGATCAGATGCGACA
>JAPLBK010000144.1 GCA_026392775.1 Actinomycetota bacterium | reverse complement strand
GCAATTCGTGCCGAACTTGCACATCACAAATTAGATAGTGCGGAGGGGCGTGTGAATGCCCTCAATGCTACAGCACCACTGGTTGCACAGATTCGTGATAAATCACTTCGCCCTGAGTACACCCGTTTACTTGCTGGATGGCTGGGCACAGAAGTTGAAATTGTTTCAAAAGCTGTTGCCCAAGGCGTGAAGAGTCGACCTAAAGTGAGCGAAACTATTGAGCCAATAACTGAAGAAAATGGTAATTGGCGACCTGATCCCAATGAACCACGTTTGATTTTAGAGCGCGAAGTACTAAAGGCTAGATTGCAAGAGGCTGCGCTGTTCACTGGAACTCTGTGGAGTGATATTGAACCAGGTGCATTTACGCACCCTGCCTATAAAGAACTTCGAAAGACCATAGATGAAGCACCAGTAATCTCAACTGAAACCATCAGTGATGAGCGAATCAAAACTTTATTTACTGAATTAACAGTTGAACCCATTCACGCCGACCCAAAACCAACCGCAACCTATGTTGAGAGTATCGTTGCCAGGTTGCGTGAAGTTGCAATTTCTAGATCCATTGCAGAACTTAAATCATCCTTGCAAAGACTTAATCCTGTAGAAAATGAAATTGAATACAACGCAGCTTTTGCCCAATTAGTTGCCCTAGAAAGTGCCCGTAGAAATCTGCATGATTTGGCCCTCGGGGGCCTTTAAAAGCCCCCAATTTCAGCCAAGGCCTGTGCGTGCGCTAGAGTTTGCGCTCTATTGATCCCTGATAGCTCAACGGCAGAGCAGTCGACTGTTAATCGACAGGTTCTTGGTTCGAATCCAAGTCAGGGAGCTTTTCTACTCGGCCTTTCTTCAGACCCACCTTTACTATGTATCTTATGAGCATGCTTAAAAGCTATGTGCGCACAGCCAGCTCCTCATGGCGCAACCAGGCACCTGCTTTGCAAGTGATGCGCCTGTGGCTTGGGATCACTTGGATTTATGCGGGTTGGGATAAAGCAAGTGATCCAGGTTTTCTCACTGCTGGCTCTTCCACATATATAGGAACACAGTTATCTGGCTATTCAACACACTCCCCAGTTGGTTTTGCCTTTAATAAGTTAATTGAACATGCCACCTTGGTCGGTGGCTTTGTGATGATCTCCGAGTTTGCAATTGGACTTGCAACGCTTTTATGGGTTGCACCGCGTTTGGCGGCATTCAGCGGATTTTTGATGTCGCTGGGATTGTGGCTTGCTGATACATTTCATGTCTCTCCCTACTTCCTAGCAAGTAATACGGCATATGCGGTTTTGTGGTTGTCTTATTTATTGCTCCTGATCGGAAATGGAAAACGAAAGGTTTTTAACATGTCATTAGAGCGTCGCAGTGTGTTACGAGTTGGAATTACTGGTGTATTAGCAGTTGCATTTGCAGGGGCAGGCAAGTTCTTTGCTAAAGCTGCACCTGCAACTAGTTCTTCGGCAGCAGGCAAAGGCACAAAGATTGTTAAATTGGCATCACTTAAAGTCGGGGCTGCCCGTAACTTTGTTGCCAGCAACGGCGCACCATCAATCCTTTTTAGAACTAAGAATGGTGTTTTTGCTTATTCAGCTATTTGTACACACCAGGGCTGCACTGTGGCATATTCAGCCTCCAGCAAGACAATGAAATGTCCATGTCATGGGGCAGAATTTGATCCAAACAACTCTGCACAAGTTGTTAATGGTCCGGCAGTGAATCCGCTTGGAAAAGTGAAAGTTGCAGTTAGCGGTGCTTGGGTCATTGAGGCGTAAGGTGAGAGAAAGATTTTGGCGGTATTCTTAAGCCATGGCTCTCTTTAGACTTAGTGTCTCTCTTCCAGATCGTCCTGGTTCACTTGGTTTACTGGCATCTGCAATTGGTGCAGCAGGTGGAGATATTCGTGGATTAGTAGTTCTTAAATCTGAAGATGGACGCGGTTATGACGAGATTACTGTTGCAGTGCCAGGAAGTGATCCCAGAGATTTACTCAATGTTTTAGGTGCAATT
>JAPLBK010000055.1 GCA_026392775.1 Actinomycetota bacterium | reverse complement strand
ATATTTCCATGTGCGCGCGTTATGAAGCCGATCAGCTAGCTTGATAACCAGCACTCGAATATCACGAGACATCGCAACAACCATCTTGCGCACAGTCTCAGCCTCTGCTGTTGGTCCGTACGTGAGCTTGTCTAGCTTTGTAACACCATCAACTAAACCAGCAATCTCATCACCAAAGTCATGGCGAAGCTCTTTTAATGAATAGGCAGTGTCTTCAACAGTGTCATGTAAAAGCGCAGCAATGATTGCTTCAGAAGTTAAGCCCAGTTCGGCCAAAATATTGGCAACTGCAACTGGGTGAGTTATGTATGCATCACCTGATTTTCGAAGTTGCCCATCGTGTGCCTTTTCAGCAACAAGGAAAGCCCGTTCGACATCTGCAAAATTATTCGTTGCATGGTGCTCTTTGAGCGCACTAATAACTGGTGCAATCAAAGTATCCATTTAAGTACCGCTATTTGCGATGTTTACGCTTTGGTTGATTACGTGGCCCACGGCGCGCATTTGAATGCGCAGGAGCAGGTGTTGCTACAGAAGCTGGTGCACCACGGCCATTAACACGCTTTGCTAGAGCTTGCATCGCAGGCTCTTTCTCGCGCAACTGAGCTAGAACAGGAGGCGCAATAAAGATTGAAGAGTATGTACCAACTGCTAAACCGATAAAGAGTGCAAGAGAGAGATCCTTCAAAGTTCCTGCACCTAGTAATCCAGCACCAACAAAGAGAATAGAACCCACTGGCAACAAGGCAATAATCGAGGTGTTAATCGAACGAACGATCGTCTGATTAACTGCCAAGTTAGTAGCCTGTGAGTAAGTGCTCTTCGAGGTAGCAGTAATTGTGCGTGTATTTTCTCGAATCTTGTCGAAGACAACAACTGTGTCATAGAGGGAATAACCCAAAATGGTTAAGAACCCGATCACCGTCGCAGGTGTTACATCAAAGCCAACGAGTGCGTAGATGCCAACAGTAATGAAAACATCGTGAATAACAGCGGCAATAGCTGCAACAGCCATTTTTGGCTCAAAGGCCATAGCAAGATAGAGCATCACAAAGATCAAGAAACCGAAGAGACCGTAGAGAGCCTTGCGGGTAATCTCCTTACCCCAAGAAGGCCCAACGATCTGTGTGTCAATGGACTCAACTGGCACAGAGAATTTGGCAGCCAGTGCGTCTTGGACTGCGTTGTTTTGCACGGTATTTAGCGCACCAGTTTGAACGCGAATCTTGTCACTACCAACCGTTTGAACAATTGCTTCTCCAGGAACTGCGGCTGAAGCAACTGCAGCACGAGCATCTTCAACAGATGCACCAACCTTAGTTACAGTAAAAGAAGAACCACCCTTGAACTCAATGCCCAAGTGCAAGCCTTGAATGCTCAGTGCACCGAGAGAGAGCAAAACAAAAACAGCAGAGACTGCATACCAGCGACGACGTCGGCCGATGATTTCAATGGATGTTTCACCACGATAGAGACGGCCGCCTAGACCCGAAAGCTTTGACATTTCTTATGCCTCCCCTGCTACTGGCAGTGTTCCAGTGCTCTTGGCTGATAGTCCTGATAAAGGATGACCGGATGCAAAGAAATTCATCTTGGCAAAGACCGTCACGATTGGCTTTGTGAAGGCAAATACAACGACTAAGTCGACAAGTGTTGTTAAACCTAGAGTAAATGCGAAACCTCGAACGCCACCTACTGCAAAGAAATACAGCAAGACGGCAGCAATGATGGATACGAAGTCAGCAACGAGAATAGTTCTACGTGCCCGACTCCAACCAGTCTCAACC
>JAPLBK010000001.1 GCA_026392775.1 Actinomycetota bacterium | reverse complement strand
CGGCCCATGCTGCCTGCACCGATAATTCCGTACCGAAGCTCGCTTTTCATGGCAACAGGTTAGACCACTTCAAGATATTTGGGCAGGGGGCTAGACGGAACACGCTCAACTGTCCTAGACTCCCGCAAGAGGTCAGACCACTACCCAAATAAAGCGATGAGAGGCGTGTGTAGATATGGCAATAACACCACCGCAGTTCCTGCTTCACCATGATGGCGACAACGTTGCTGTTGCGATGACAGATCTGCAACCTGGAACCCTTCAAGGGCGTTCGGTAAAAGAAGGAACTGAGAGCACCGCGGTGTTAAATCACGCGCTTCCTCTTGGACACAAGTTTGCGCTCGCAGATCTTGCAGAAGGTGACGCAATTATTAAATATGGCATCAAAGTCGGACTTGCATCAGCTGCCATCAAAAAGGGCGATTACATTCACACACACAACATGAGGAGTTATCGATGGGAAGCAAGCCGCGCTTAACTGGATACCGCCGCGAAAACGGCACTATGGGTATCCGCAATCACGTCATTATTTTGCCTCTCGATGATCTTTCAAATGCAGCGGCAGAAGCTGTAGCAAAAGTAATTCCTGGCACGATGGCGCTACCGCACGCATTTGGTCGTCTGCAGTTTGGTGAAGATCTACAACTTACTTTTGACACACTTATTGGTACTGGCGTTAATGCTAACGTTGCAGCAGTTGTTGTTATTGGTATTGAGCCAACATGGACACAACGTGTCGCTGATGGAATTGCAAAGACTGGAAAGCCAGTTGCAGCATTTTCAATTGAAGGCAAGGGTGATCTACAAGTTATTCAAGAAGCTAGCCGTGTTGCAGCAATGTTCTTACAAGATGCATCTGGTCTTGTCCGCACTGAAGCGCAAATGGGCGACATGATCATGTCAATCAAGTGCGGAGAATCAGACACTACTTCTGGTCTTGGCTCTTGCCCAACAACATCTGAGGCAGTTGACCGTTGGGTTGATGCTGGTGGAACTGTTTTCTTTGGAGAAACATCAGAGTTAACTGGTGGCGAGCACCTCATTGCAGAGCGTTGCATTGATGCCGCTACGCGTGATCTTTTCCAGCTCACATATGACAACTACATCAAGGTTATTGAAGCAACCGGTGCAAACCTTCTTGGCTCACAGCCAACACAAGGAAATATTGCTGGTGGCCTTACTACTATTGAAGAGAAGGCACTTGGAAACATTGCAAAGACAGGTTCCGTTCCAGTCGTTGGTGTTCTAACACCTGCACAAATGCCTGATCCTGCAAAGCCTGGCTTGTACTTCATGGATTCATCATCTGCTGCAGCAGAGTGCGTAACTCTGATGGCTGCAGGTGGCGCTGTAATCCACTTGTTCCCAACAGGACAAGGAAACGTTATTGGTAATCCAATCGTTCCTGTATTGAAGTTAACTGCAAATATCAAGACTGCAAAGTCAATGTCTGAGCACATCGATCTTGATGTTTCTGGAGTCCTTCGCTACGAATACGACATGACAAAGGCTGGCGACATGATGATGGATGTCATTTATGACACTGTTAATGGTCGCCTATGCAAGGCTGAAGTTATGGGCCACCGCGAGTTCACATTCACGAAGTTGTATATCTCTGCATAATGATTCTCATCTCTGAAGATGTATGGGGAGCTCCCTTCCAAAAGCTGGAAGGGAGTTTTCCCATTATCCGAAATGATGATTTGTGGAATGATCCTGAAAAACTTAAAGCTTCTCTTAAAGATGTAACAGCATTAGTAGTTCGTAATCGCACGAAGGTTACTGCTGATGTAATTGCAGCAGCTCCAAAACTAAAGGTGATTGCCAGGGCCGGTGTTGGACTAGATAATATTGATATTAAAGCCGCAGATGCTGCAGGCGTCGTAGTTGTTGCAGGACTTGGTGCAAATGCCGATAGCGTTGGTGAATTAACTCTTGGTTTAGCACTTGCGCTACTTCGAAACATTCCAGGCCATGATGTTGCAACTCGTGCTGGTGGTTGGGTGCGAACACCTGGCCGTGAACTCTCAGGTCTGACATGGGGCTTATTGGGTTGTGGTGCTACGGGAGTTGCAACAGC
>JAPLBK010000153.1 GCA_026392775.1 Actinomycetota bacterium | reverse complement strand
CTGTACAAAACTAAATAAGCGCGCGTAGCTCAACGGATAGAGCATCTGACTACGGATCAGAAGGTTAGGGGTTCGAATCCCTTCGCGCGCACAAGTTAAGCTCTCGGTGCCTTTCACACCGGGGGCTTTTCTTCTTTTAGGGTGAAATGTGGGGATGAGATTCGCCTTATAAGCCTGTTTCACAGACTAACCACATCACCCCCGAATTATCTTTATGGCCTCACCCCAGGAGAGTGCTAATAAAGAGGTAAAAGTGGACTTTGACGTTGTGCGCATGAAAGTAAGTGCTGCACGGTCAAAAATAGTTTCAGTCGTAATCACCACACTAATTTCTGGATTATTAGTTTCTATTCCGATTCCTGTACAAGCTGCAGATTGTTCTCCGACAACCAGCATGGTTGGGACAGAGACTGTTGTTAAATTTCAATCCACTGGCACATGTACTTGGTCAGCTCCTGCAAATATTTCGGTTTATCAGATTTTAGTTGTTGGAGCTGGTGGTGGTGGTGGATCATCTCTCGGTGGCGGCGGTGGTGGTGGTCGCGTAATCAATCAAGAAAACATTACGCTTTCAGGTACTGTAACAATTACAGTTGGCGCAGGTGGTGCTGGTGGAAATGGCAGTTACTCAGCAAACACAAATCATGGAAAAACAGGTGGCACTAGCTCACTTACTAATGGTTCCCTAAGCGTTACATCACTTGGTGGCAGTGGTGGTAATGGTCGTTACAGCTCAACAACTAAAGATTCATCTGGCTACACCGGTGGTGGTGGTGCGCAGGCAAACTCACCAGCCGAAATCGCAATCGCAGGCGTAGGTGGCTCAGGGTTTATTGGTGGTGATGGTTCTACTTCTGGCGGTGGTGGTGGCGGCGGCGCAGGTGGTCCGGGTGTTGCACGAGGAGCTACAAGCAATGCATCTTCAGGTGGCATTGGAGTAAGTAATTCAATTACAGGTACTGCAACTTATTACGGTGGCGGTGGTGGAGCATCCTGGTATGGAGGAAATACCAATTGGACAGGTGTAGGTGGCCTCGGCGGTGGTGGTAATGGTGCAAATGGAAGTAGCGGATCAGCTGCTGGTACCAGTGGAACTACAAATACTGGCGGAGGAGGTGGCGGTGGTTATGACGGCTTAACAGGAGGATCTGGTGGAAGCGGTGTTGTCATCATTCGCTATCTTCCAAAAGGTTCTTCAATGCTTTCATTTGATTCTAACGGAGGATCTGGAACAAAGTCAGGTGTAGTTGCACAAAATGGCGTTGCAGCAACTATTCCAGATGAGACAGGATTTTCTAGAAGTGGTTATAGCTTTACTGGCTGGAATATTGCAGCAACTGGAACTGGGACACCTTATTCAGTTGGTTCTTCAATAACAATAAGCACGGCCACAACTATATATGCACGATGGCTTCGCGAACCAAGTCCCAGCTGTGCTGCAGGAGTTGGAAAAGGTGGTTTGGGAACTTCAAACTTTGCCACCACAACAGCTGGAAATGGTTGTGTTGCTATCGGTTACACATTATCTGGAACAAAAAGCATGGCTACATTTAATTACACTGGTGGAAATCAAAGTTGGACGGTACCAACTGGTGTAACTAGTGCAACATTTTATTTAATCGGAGCTGGCGGCGGTGGAGGTATTCAAGCTGGTGGCGGTGGAGGCTATGCAACAGGTTCATACGCAGTAACAGCGGGGCAAGTGTTAACGGTAATTGTTGGCCAAGGTGGTGGCGGAGTTGCAGCCGCTGCAGTGAGCGGTCTGCCCGGAAAATACACACCACTTACATATGGTGGTGGTGGTCGCGGTGGTTCATATGGTGGTGCAACTTCAAATTGGTTCTCATCCGGTGGTGGGCGATCTGCAATTCGCTTACCTGGTGCGACAACAGATTTAGCAACTGCAGCTGGTGGCGGCGGCGGCTCTTATGGTCAGTGTGGTTTTGGCGGCGGTGGAACTAGCGGACTACCTGCTATTAAGTCTGTGAATTCAGGTGTTGGTGGAACGCAATCTGCAGGTGGTGCTGGTGGAACTTCTGGTAACGGTTATCCAGGAACAGCGGGTGGCGCATACCTAGGTGGAGATTCAAAAGATGAAGGAGGCGGCGGAGGCGGCGGCTACTTCGGCGGCGGAGGCGGCGGAGATAATTATGGCGGAGGCGGCGGGTCCAGTTATGTAGCGTTGTTAACAAACGGAGTTACAAACACAGGAGGAAATTGTGGAGCTGCAGCAGATTCAACAGGCTTAATCAATGTTGTTACATATGATGCTAATAGTGCGACAAGTGGCTCTGTGCCAAATGCAAGCACTGTGGCAATTGCTGGCGGAACTTTAACGCTTGCCTCTAACTCAGGAACTCTTGCACGAACCAATTTCACATTTGCCGGCTGGAATACCGCTGCTAACGGTGGTGGAACACCATATGCAGTTGGCGCAACAACGTTTGCTCCAACTGGTGATGCAACTTTATATGCACAATGGAATTCCACAATTACATTCAATGGAAATGGACAAACTTCTGCTGCAGGAACCGTCCCAGCGGCTATAACAGCAACAGGTACAACGAATACAACTCTGGCTACTGTCGGTACGATGGTTAGAACAGGTTTCACATTTGCCGGTTGGAATACTCAAGCTGATGGATTAGGTACCAATTACGCTTCAGGTCTAACCACATACCAATCAAGTGGGAATATAACTCTTTATGCAAAGTGGACTGCGACCATCACATATAACACCAATGGTGCATCAGGATCACCTGCCGTTTCAAGTAGTGATGCAACAGCAAGAACTAGCGATCAAATTATAAATAGCCTTTCACCCATTGCTCTTTCCAGTCTTCCAACTGTTGGCACAATGGTTAAAGCCGGATACACCTTTGCAGGCTGGAATACCGCGGCAAATGGCACCGGTACCAACTATTCCCCAGCTTCACCGCAGGCCTATATGCGATTTGTTGCCTCTAATTTTAATGACACCACAAATGCATGGACGGATTCATCTGGGAACAACAGAAATATTGCGGGGACTCCAACGACAAGTACAACTGGAAATGTTCGAGGAGACCCAACTCTTGTAGACACAACAGGAACGGTATTAGCTCCAGCCAATGGATCAACTGCCACCTTTAAAGCAGTAAAGGGTGGGACTACTGTCGGAATAGTTTTGGGTAATGAGGCTCTAGCAAAATACACCTTATGTCACGTTGCGCGATATACAGGCACAACCAAAGACAGGATTTTTGCAGGGTTAGGAGTTTTTTGGTTGTCAGGTTACTGGAACGGTTCGGCGGGCGTTGCATATCACGAAGGCTGGATCACCAGTGAAAGTGGGAGCAGCGACACAAACTGGCGAGTAATGTGTGACACTGGTGGTGGACCGAGCGGATTGCGATCTAATGGTGTTGAAAAGGCTTCGGTAATAAATAGTGCCGTCGGATTGCCTGCAAACATCACTATTAACTTGCAAGGTGGTAGAGCTACAACAGCAGGAGTTTCAGAGTGGGAAGTTGCTGAAGTTGTTATTTATGATGGGGTTCTCAATCAATATCAAATTGAAACAATTGAGAACTCACTAAAAACAACTTATGGAATCAGCGGGTACACATCCCCAACCACCCCAGCTTCTGCCGGTTCCTTCACACCGACTGGCGATACAACTTTGTATGCGAGATGGCTACCAAATGCATATACCGTTACTTACGACACGAGTACGCCCACCAGCGGAACAATGGCCACGGCTTGGTTCTCAGCCGGAACCGCATTTTCGCTAGCAACTAATACTTTCACGCGTACTGGTTACACCTTTAAAAATTGGAACACTGCACTCAATGGATCTGGTACTACCTATACCAATGCACAATCAGTGACACTAAGTGCTAGTACAACCCTTTACCCACAATGGAATTTACTTGCACCAGGCGTACCTACAGTTACAACATCTGCAGGCAATACTGAAGTCACTATTACAACTACTGCAGCTACAACGACGGCAACTGTTGGTGCCCCAACCTCAATACTTGTGACTGCCTATAGCAGTGCGGGTGTTGCATTATCGCCCGCAAAGACATGTACTGTCGTCCCAACCGCCACAACTTGCGTGATTACTGGGTTAACAAATGGAACCACCTATCAATTTGCGGCCACTGCAACTAATGCCACTGCAA
>JAPLBK010000099.1 GCA_026392775.1 Actinomycetota bacterium | reverse complement strand
GCATATGACTTCGATGTTTATGAAGATACTTTTGCGGTTACAGCAGGGCTAGAGAAACAAGCAAAGTCGGGTATTGCAGAAGCTAGTGCTCCCCAAATTGTGAGCTAATTCAAACTTTCCGGCTTATAGGGCGACTCTTCTATTCATTATTTGTTTACAAAACCAAAAGAAAGGTACTCCCCTCAAGCGGTAGTATTCCCCAATGACTTCAGAGACTGCAGTAAATAAGCATCGTTGGTTGATCCTAGGAATTGTTCTGGCAGCAGAGATCATGGATCTACTTGATTCAACAATCGTGAATGTGGCTGGTCCATCGCTCAAGGAAAAACTTGGAGCAACACCGTCCGCCCTTCAATGGGTTATTGGTGGATACACGCTCACACTTGGTGCTGGACTTGTGCTCGGAGGACGCTTGGCAGATCGCTACTCTCGTCGTAATGTGTTTCTTATTGGAATAGCTAGTTTCACATTAACTTCACTTCTCTGTGCGATTGCGCCAAATATTGAGTCCCTTATTGCTTTTCGTTTGATTCAAGGTTTTGCAGGTGCCATGGTGCTGCCACACGTTATTGGATTCATCCGTGATGTATTCCCATCGGAAGAATTAGGAAAGGCATTTGCCATTTTTGGCCCAGTTTTTGGGCTTGGTGGAATTCTTGGACCAATCATCGGAGGATTTCTCATTGATGGCAATATCGCTTCGACTGGATGGCGCGCAGTATTTATCGTGAATATCCCAATTGGAATAGTAATTATGGGACTTGCTTGGAAGTATCTACCCAAGCGAGCTTCAGATCATTCAATCAAAATCGATCTTCTTGGAAGCCTGTTAATTATTGTCTCTTCCGGATTACTTCTTTTGCCATTGATTCAAGGCCAGGAGGCTGGTTGGCCACTGTGGACTTTTATCTCTTTAGCAGCATCACTTATTGGCTTTGTGATTTTCACAGTGCAGCAGCGCTGGGTAATTTCTCGCAAGAGAACTCCACTGGTTGACCCAGATATTTTCAAGGCTCGCACATATAACTTAGGTCTTGCTGGTATTTTTATCTTCTTTGCAGGTTTTACTGGTGTCTACTTAATCATCACGCTCTTTCTTCAGATTGGAGAGGGCTATTCGGCGCGAGGCGCAGGTATTGCCAATATTGCAATAGCGCTCGGAACTGCGATTGGCGGGGCATTAAGTGGTGCGGTCTTGGCCGATAAATTTGGCACTCGAGTTCTTCAATTTGGTGCCATAGCTCAAATAACAGGAGCTATCTTGCTCTTCACCTCATTACCAAATATGCAATCCTTTAATTTCTGGCACATTGCACCGGGCATGTTGGTCTCTGGTTTTGGAACTGGATTGGTAGTTGCAGCTCTGTTTGATGCGATTTTATTGGCAATCAAAGATGAATTAGTGGGCTCTGCATCTGGTGTTTTATCTGCAATTCAATCCATTGGTTCATCTGTGGGAGTAGCGATCTTTGGAACTTTGTTCTTTAATCAAGTTACTAGCGGTCAGATTGATAAGGGCTTTAGGCATGCCCTACTTCTCCAAATCGGATTAGTTACCGTTTTCTTGCTTATCACTTTCTTTTTACCAAAGAAGGCGATGGATAACACTGAGTATGCGCACTGATAGGGCTATCAGATTTGACTTAAGGTAATCTGAACTCTATGGCCTGGTTCTTGCTTTCTATTGCAATCGTTGCTGAGATTGCAGGAACTCTTATGCTCAAAGCTAGCGATGGACTGAGCAAACTATGGCCATCTCTTGGCGTGGTGGTGGGTTATGCAATCGCATTCTCCCTAATGGCTATTTCACTTAAAAAACTTGAAGTGGGTATTACCTATGCCGTTTGGTCAGGTGTGGGAATCATGGGAGCTGCCATAGGCGGTGTGATCTTCTTTGATCAACATCTTTCCAAATTGAATATTATTGGCATGGCAATCATCATTGTTGGGGTGGTTGTTATGAATCTAGGTGGAGCAGCTCACTAGTTCTGTGTTTTCTGCTTTAAGAAAAGCTTTCCAAGATAGGCTTAAGTAATGTCGATGCCCGTTATGAAAAATCGTGAAGCGATTCGCATAGGGCTCCCTATTTTCATCACAGCAATCAATATGCGGGCTGGATTAACGATTATGAGTCCGCTCTATCCGATTCTTAAAGAGCAGTATCACTTGAGCTCTTTTCATCTTTCTTTTCTAACATCACTTTCAGTTCTTTGCTTTGCAGGTAGTGCGCTCTTGATGCCACTTGTGGGAAAGATTGGTGGGACCAACAAGGTTATTGCTTGGGCGTTGACGGTTTTATCAGCTGCTATTTTCCTTCGAGCTGTTGGTAATGTGCCAATGCTTTTCATTTCATCTATAACTGTTGGAATTGCAATCGCAGTACTAAACTTCTCTTTGCCAGTGTGGGTGAAAGAAAATGCTCCTGATCATTCAGGGCTCTTAACTGGAATTTATATAACAATCATGGGCACATTTGCAGCGATCTCTGTGGCGGTGGCAGTGCCATTAGCCGAGGCAACTTCATGGGGCTGGCGCTTATCGATGATTCCTTGGTTAGTTATCGGTGTGATTTCATCTGCGTGGTGGTTACTGCGGATTTCCAAATCTCGTGAATCAGGGCATATGGAAGTAAGTTCAAAGTTTCACAGAGCTCTTTTTAGAAAACCAGGGGCCTGGAGTATTGCAATATTCTTTGGTCTGCAGTCCATGCTTTTTTATGGCACAGCAACATGGCTTCCAACAATCTTGGTTTCTAAGGGTTACACCCTCAGTCATGCTGGGTTAGTTGTTTCGATTACAGGATTACTAGGTTCACTCGTTGGTATTACAGCCCCACACTATGCCTCTCAGTTAAAAAACATTCGCACTCTTTTGTTTCTACTAGGTCTGATGGTTTCAGCTAGTTTTGCTGCCTTGATCTTTGATAGTGGCTGGCGATTAATCATCTGGCTGCTTATTGCAAATATTGGACTCTCCATTACTTTCCCTCTTTCACTATTACTCACTGTCACACGCAGTATTGATGCGGGGGAGACGCGCTCTCTTTCAATCATGGCGCAATCCATTGGCTATCTCATGGCAGCTTTTGCCCCCGGAATTGTTGGAGCAATCTTTGACTCCACTCTCAGTTGGAACACAGCATTGCTTGTGCCAGTTGCACTTGGAATAGCCCTGGCCTTGGTTGGGTATTTTGCAGGAAAATCTGAAAAGATAGAGATTTGAGGGTAATAGAAAGCTTGTGCAGTTACCATTGAGCATTAACAGCAGGATGAAAAGGTGTTCACATTGTTTGAATCAATAGTTCTGGGGATTGTGCAGGGTCTTACAGAGTTCCTACCTATTTCATCCAGTGCCCACCAGCGCATTGTTGGAGAGTTCTTTGGCAATGCCCAAGATCCAGGTGCCCGCTTCACGGCCATTACCCAGATTGGCACAGAGTTAGCTGTTTTGATCTTTTTTAGAAATGACATCAAAAACATTGTTCTAGCTTGGTTTAATCAAGTTGTCCTGCGCAAGGATTTAGCTTCAGATCAAAAGCCCTTAGCTCGCATAGGTTGGCTCATTATTATTGGCAGCATCCCAATCGTTATCTTGGGATACCTCGGCAAAGACATCATTACTAA
>JAPLBK010000085.1 GCA_026392775.1 Actinomycetota bacterium | reverse complement strand
GGAAGTTTTACAACTTCCACCATTGAATCGCGACCTCGCACATCAATGACCAATTGATCACCGATTTTCACAGATGCATCAAGGAGCGCGATTCCTATTCCGACTTTAAGAGATGGTGAAAAAGTCCCACTCGTTACTTCACCAAGAGCTGCGCCATCTTTTGTTTTCACACTCATTCCACCACGAGGAATGCCGCGGTCCAAAGATTTAACGGCTGCGCTTCGATGCTTAACCCCTTGGTCATTCTGAGATTTCAAAACGCTAGAACCTAAAAATTCACCCTTATCCCAACCGATAGCCCACGTTGCACTGGCTTCAACTGGAGTAATTTCTAATGAGAGTTCATGACCATGAAGTGGATAGCCCATTTCAGTGCGCAGAGTGTCGCGTGCTCCGAGTCCGCAGACCAATCCACCGACTGGCTCTATAGCTGCAACGATTGCATCCCAGACTTTAGAAGCATCTGCGGTTTTAGGAAGTAGTTCGTAGCCCAGTTCACCTGTGTAACCGGTGCGGCAGAGAATTACTTCTGCGCCGCCAATATTGACCTTGTCAAAAGCCATGTAATCAATATTGGTATTTACGCCCAGTGATTGCATGACTTGTGGTGCTAGTGGTCCCTGCACGGCAATGACTGCATAGTCGGTATGCAAATTGGTAACGGTAATTCCAGCTGGAACATGGGCCTGCAGAGTCGCAACCACATCAGTGGTATTTGCGGCATTTGGGACTAAAAAGAAATCATCTTTACTATTGCGATATGCGATGAGATCATCAATGACTCCACCATTTTCATTACAGAGCAGGGTGTATTGGGCAAAACCGTTTCCAATTCTCCTCAAATCATTAGTGAACATAGAGTTGAGGAACTTCAGAGCTCCTTTTCCAGTCACACTGGCTTTGCCTAAATGCGAAACATCAAAAACTCCTACCTTTTCACGGACTGCGGCGTGCTCAGCCAGTACTCCAGCCCCTGGATACTCGATGGGCATCAGCCAACCGCCAAAATCAGCCATCTTGGCATTTCGGGCGAGATGCTTCTCATGTAAAGGTGAACGCTTCATAGTGTGAAACCTACCAATACATCTATTACGCTGACGCCTATGACAACACTCAAAATCTCAGATGGCCTCGTCAAAGATGATCTCCTTGTTGTGGGACTGGTTAGCACCAACACAAAAGGTGGCATCGCCATCGAATCAGGTGATTTAGCTCTTGATTCAAAATCACTTTTAGCTTCTTTGCTTGAGATGGGTGCAACTGGAAAAGCAGATGAAGTAACAAAGATGCCTGGTGGACCAGCGCGCCTCATGGTCTTCACGGGTCTTGGTTCAAAGTCTTCTTATTATTCTCATGAGAGTTTGCGCAGAGCTGCAGGTAGTGCCGCCAGAGCCTTAGCTGGAAATGCTGGGGCAACTTTTGCCCTTCCCACGCGCGATCTAGCAGGTGTGAGCGCCGTTGCAGAGGGCGCGGCACTCGGAGCATATGATTTTAATGAGTTCCGCGGCTCGACAAAGGCCGACCACAAGAGCGCGTTAAAGTCGGCAACAATCTTTTCAAAGCTTGCTGGAAAGAGTGAAGCTAAAGAGATCACCGTTCGCGCATTAATTATCGCTAAGTACACCCATCTTGTGCGAGATCTGGTTAATACTCCCCCTAGCCATTTATATCCGGAGACTTTTACTAAGAAATTAACTGCAAGTGTTAAGGCAGCCGGTGGTATGAAGGCTGGATTAAAAGTAACTATCTGGGTTGAGAAGCAACTTAAATCTCAAGGCTTTGGTGGAATTATTGGTGTGGGCCAAGGTTCGGCTAATCCCCCACGTTTGCTTCATATTTCATACACTCCTAAAGCCAAAAACGTTAAGCGCTTTGCTTTTGTTGGTAAAGGAATTACTTTTGATACAGGTGGACTCAATCTCAAGGCCGGTCTCGGTATGGAAGCAATGAAGTGCGATATGAGCGGTGCGGCAGCGGTATGTGCTGCAACACTTGCTATTGCAGAACTTGGTTTACCAGTAGCAATTGAATGCTGGGCTCCACTTGCTGAAAATATGCCAAGTGATACAGCGACTCGTCCTAGCGATGTCATCACAATCTTTGGTGGCAAAACCGTTGAAGTTCTCAACCCCGATGCTGAAGGCCGCTTAGTGCTTGCTGATGGATTAATGAAGGCCCAATCAAGTAAAAATAAGCTTGATGGCATCATCGATGTGGCAACGTTGACTGGCGCACAAGTAATAGCACTTGGAACTCGCACGGGTGCGGTCATGACAAACAATCAAAGTTTTAGTGATGCATTTATTGCTATTACTAAAGAAACCGGTGAGCAGTTCTGGCCCATGCCTTTGCCGGTAGAGCTTCGTGCTTCACTGGATTCTCCTGTTGCAGATCTTGCCAATATTGGAGATAAGAATGGCGGCATGATGGTGGCCGGCCTATTTTTAAAAGAGTTTGTCAGTGATGAACTTCCATGGCTGCACCTTGATATTGCAGGCCCTGCCTACAATGAGGGCAAGGCTCACGGATACACGCCAGTAGGTGGCACAGGTGTGAGCATGCGCTCACTCGTGAGATTGGTCGAACAGGCGTAGGTACGGCAAGATAGAGACCTAAGCACGGGTAAAAGGGGTAGTTGAGTGTCGCAATTTGATCTAGTGATTCTGGGTGGCGGAAGCGGCGGCTATGCCTGCGCTTTGCGAAGTGCACAACTTGGCCTCTCAGTTGCACTCATCGAAGCCGACAAAGTTGGTGGAACCTGTCTTCACAAGGGCTGCATTCCAACAAAAGCGCTTTTACACTCAGCTGAAATCGCAGATGGTGCTCGTGAAGGATCTAAGTTCGGCGTTAAATCCACTTTTAATGGCATCGATATGGATGGCGTCAATACATATAAGGACGGTGTCATCTCCCGTCTGCATAAAGGCCTACAAGGTTTAGTTAAGTCAAGAAACATCACATACATTGAAGGTCATGGAAAGTTAGTTTCTAAAGACACTATTGAAGTTAACGGCCAGCGTTACACTGGCAAAAACATCATTCTTGCAACTGGCTCATATGCCCGCACATTGCCTGGCCTAGAAATTGATGGCAAGCAGATCATTACTTCCGATCATGGAACGAAGATGGATTATGTTCCAAAATCTGTCATCGTTCTAGGCGGCGGTGTCATTGGTTGCGAGTTTGCATCTGTCTGGAAATCTTTTGGGTCAGAGGTAACAATTATTGAAGGTCTGCCTCACCTCATTGCTCTTGAGGATGAGAGCTCCAGTAAGCAGTTAGAGCGAGCTTTCCGCAAACGTGGAATTAATTTTGAGCTTGGCGTCAAGTTTAAATCTGCTAGCAAGAGCAAAAAGGGCGTAACCATCACTCTAGAAGATGGCAAAGAGTTCACTGCCGATCTCTTGCTGGTCTCTGTTGGACGCGGTCCAGTATCTGCAAACCTTGGCTATGAAGAGCAGGGAGTCACGATAGATCGTGGTTATGTAATCGTTGATAACAAGTGCCGCACCAACGTGCCTGGCATCTGGGCCGTTGGAGACTTGATTCCAACGCAGCAGTTAGCCCATGTTGGTTTTGCTGAAGGAATGCTCGTTGCCGAGGAGATTGCAGGATTGAATCCACGCCCAATTAACTATGATGGCATTCCACGTGTTACCTACTCAGATCCTGAAGTTGCATCCGTTGGTTTAACAACTGCAGAGGCTAAGAAGCGTGGCCATGATGTTGTTGAACTTAGCTATGACTTGGCTGGAAACGGTAAGGCACAGATTCTTGGTACTGCTGGTTCAATCAAACTCGTTGGCGAAAAAGATGGCCCAATCCTTGGAGTTCACATGGTCGGTGCGCGCGTCGGTGAGCTACTAGCTGAAGCAGAGTTAATCTTTAACTGGCAAGCACGGGCAACCGATGTTGCATCCCTGATTCATGCACACCCAACACTGTCTGAGGCAATGGGCGAAGCTCATATGGCTCTTGCAGGCAAACCGCTTCACGCACACGGATAACCAAGGAGAGAAAATAATGACATTTTCCGTAACGATGCCAGCACTTGGTGAAAGTGTTAGTGAAGGAACAGTTACACGTTGGTTAAAGTCCGAAGGCGACCATGTCAATGTTGATGAACCACTTCTTGAGGTTTCAACTGACAAAGTTGATACCGAGATTCCTTCTCCAGTTGCTGGAACTCTTACAAAAATTGTTGTTCAAGTGGATCAAACAGTTCCAGTTGGCGCAGAGTTAGCAATCATCGCCGATGGTGCTGCGGCGCCTGCTCCATCTGCGCCAGTGGCTGCCGCTCCTGCAGCACCAGTCACACCGCCACCTGCAGCACCAGCTGCTCCTGCCGCCTCATCTGCTGGAACAGTAATCACAATGCCTGCATTAGGTGAGAGCGTGAGTGAAGGAACTGTTACACGTTGGTTAAAAAATATTGGTGACTCGGTTGCTGTCGATGAAGCATTACTAGAGGTTTCAACTGACAAGGTTGACACAGAGATCCCTTCACCAGTTGCTGGAACTTTATTGGCAATTGATGTTGCCGTTGATTCAACAGTTCCCGTGGGAGCTCGGCTTGGATTAATTGGAACAAGTAGCGCAGCTCCAGTTGCAGCACCTGCGGCGCCAAAACCAGCACCAGTTGTTGCAGCACCTGTTGTGACAACACCAGTCCCTGTGGTTGCAGCACCTGCACCAGTTGCAGCGGCAGCCCCGCTCACACAACCCGTTGATGCTTATGTCACTCCCCTGGTTCGAAAGCTTGCAAATGAACTCGGAATTAATCTTGCAACTGTCAAGGGAACTGGAATTGGCGGACGTATTCGCCGTGAGGATGTGGAATCACTAGCAAAACCTGTAGCACCTACATATTCAGCACCTGCACCAATAGCTTCAGCACCTTCAGCGCCTTCTGCATCCAAGTCAGCACCTGTTGCAGTGTCTCCACTTCGTGGAACAACAGTGACAATGTCTCGACTACGCAAAGTCATTGCAGCCAGAATGGTTGAATCACTTCAGGTCAGTGCCCAGCTCACAACTGTGGTGGAAGTTGATGTTACAAAGATTTCTCGACTGCGCGAAAAAGCAAAGGCTTCATTTGAGGCCCGTGAAGGTGTCAAGCTCTCATTCCTTCCATTCTTTGCCGTTGCTGTGTGTGAAGCACTTAAACAACACCCAGTTCTTAACTCATCAGTTGAGGGTAATCAGATTACTTATCACGGCACAGAGCACTTAGGAATTGCAGTTGATACAGAACGCGGACTCCTTGTTCCTGTTATTGCTAATGCTGGTGATTTGAACATGGGCGGAATTGCACGAAAGATTTCAGATCTAGCTGCTCGCACGCGCGATAACAAGGTAACCCCAGATGAATTAGGTGGCGGAACTTTCACACTTACAAATACTGGTAGCCGCGGGGCACTCTTTGACACACCCATCATTAACCAACCACAGGTGGCAATCCTTGGTCTAGGCGCAGTTGTAAAGCGTCCTATGGTTGTTCGTGGCGAAGATGGCGGAGAGACAATTGCTATTCGTTCAATGGTTTACCTCGGTCTTTCATACGATCACCGTGTAGTTGACGGGGCAGATGCAGCACGCTTCCTTGTCACTTTGAAAGAGCGTCTAGAAGGCGGCGCTTTCGAATCTGATTTGGGACTCTAAGAAATAATGCGCGTTCCTCAAAGAATCGCAATTAGCGGCTCATCTGGCCTAATTGGCACAGCACTTGTTGGTCATTTAAAAAGTGAAGGTCACACAGTTCAACGCTTAGTACGCCGCGCACCAGTTGCATCTGATGAAGTGCAGTGGGACCCACAAACAGGTTTTGTTGATTTAGCTCCCCTTGCTGGAGTGGATGCAATCATTCACTTAGCAGGTGCTGGAGTTGGCGATAAGCGATGGACTAAGAAATTTAAATCAGAAATTCTCAACTCCCGCTTACTTGGCACCACTGCTATCGCTAAAGCTGTTGCAGAACTAAAGCCACAAGTATTTATCTCTGCAAGTGCTATCGGTTGGTATGGAGAGAGTGGGAACCGCGCAGTAGTTGAA
>JAPLBK010000128.1 GCA_026392775.1 Actinomycetota bacterium | reverse complement strand
CAATTGGATGACCAGATAAAGGACCAACAGTGATTGAGTTAAGTGATTGCACCATTGATTCAACTACATGCGGTGACAACATGGCATGTGGACGATATGTGCCAATCGTTCCTACTTGTGCACGAATTGGGCTATCAGGATCTGCGTGACGATCTAAATATTCAGGTCTTGTTGGTGACTGCGCATCGCACACATGAAGATCAGATAAGTGGTGAAGTAATAACAGGGGTGTGCTGAATGTAGGGAAGGCATGTCCACAATGTGCTTCAGCGGCCACGGTTACAAGGTTGCGCCAGCCCAGTGCGTTAGCTTCACCACGAGCAAATGCCATAGTCAGTATCCTAGCCAAATGGAAAGCAAAGCTGGAAGCATCATCGTTGTGGGAGCAGATTCACTACTTCCTCAAGCGCCATACCGTTATATCCAAGAAAACCCAGGTGGAGGTGGACTTGTAGCTGGTATCTGCGCAGCAAAGTAGTGATTCTCTCTATCATTAGCCATAGTGAGATTGTATGGTTACCTAATGCTCGAGTACTCGATTATCTTCTTCACTGGCATCCTTGTCGGTGGAATTAATGGAATGGCTGGAGGAGCATCGGTTATCTCCTACCCAGTCTTACTCGCCACAGGAATGTCTCCAGTTAGCGCTGCAATCACAAATGCATTAGGTGTGACACCAGCAAACTTTTTTGCCCTCATTGCCGTGCGAGACCAGATGCGCGCTTACTTTCAGGCATACAAGAAACTGATCTATATATCAATTGTTGGTTCAACCACCGGTGCCTTCTTATTACTCAATGTGCCACCTGGTGTATTTGAAAAGATGGTTCCCTTTCTTCTCCTATTTGCTAGTTTGTCCTTCCTCATTAAAGCCAAACCCGTTCGCGGGGCTCGACATAGCCTGGTTGAAAGAATCGGCATCGCAGCAAGTGGCTTGTATTGCGGCTACTTCGGTCCAGGCCAAGGCGTTTTAGTCATTGCCGTTTTAGCCAGAGATATTCAACGTGATCCAAAGACCCTGAACACCGCTAAGAATTTAATTGTTGGCTGGACATCATTGATCTCCAACATCATCTATATCTTTAGCGGCAAGGCTCATTGGGGAGCGGTCATTGCTCTGGTTATTGGAGCCAGTATTGGTGGAACCTATGGAGGGCGTTATGCGGCAAGAATGCCAGCGGCCGTATACCGAGGGCTCATCTTGAGCGTTGGCTTTGGCGCTTCAGCCTGGCTCTTTTATAAGTATTACCTGAGCTAAACCCGCGCCAGGCCATTGTTGATTGGTATATCACTGATATATCATCTGCGATGTGAGCCAAGTGATCCGTATTCTCTCCAGAGAGAGCTCCTCGCTATCAGAGGCGGCCTATAGCCGTATTCGCTCAATGATTATTACTTTAGAACTTGAGCCAGGTTCACTGATTAGTGAGAGTGCGTTGATGAGTAACTTAAAGATGGGGCGTACACCCATTCGTGAAGCTCTGCGCTCGCTTGCAAATGAAAAACTCGTGGAGGTTTACCCACGTCGTGGCATGTTTGTCTCCCGTGTCGATGTTGCAAATCTTTCTCAACTTTCAGAAACCCGAGCAGTCCTTGAGATAAAGGCTGCAGAACTTGCCGCAACACGTTCCACTGCTGCTGATCAAGAGATTACAAAGGCCTTGATCAAAGAAATTAAGGCCATCAAAGGTGATTTGGATATGCCAACTTTGATTGGATTAGACCAGCGAATTCACCACCACATCTATCAATGCACCCACAATGAATTTCTAGCAGCGGCTCTAGATAACTATTACGCCCATGCACTTCGCATCTGGTTCTTAGCACTCGATCGTGTGGAGCATTTAGCTGATGCGATTATCGAACACCGAGCTTTATTAGAAGCAATAGCAAGCAATGATCCAAAGGCAGCATCTAAGGCAATGAAAGAACACGTTGAAGGTTTT
>JAPLBK010000040.1 GCA_026392775.1 Actinomycetota bacterium | reverse complement strand
GAACATCCAAAGCCAGCACCAACAACTAGAGAGAAAGCCTCGCGCCTTGCTCTGCAACCCCCAAAGAATGCTCACATATGGGCTGCTGCAACAATGGAACTTGGTGCACTGGTGTGCACATCTAAAAACCCCATTTGTGAGCAGTGCCCAGTCATTGGCCAATGTAATTGGCGAAAGAATGGTTATCCAAAAACTGATTTAGTACGTAAATCACAAGACTGGCATGGCACCGATAGAAAATGCCGTGGCACAATCGTGCAAGCTTTGCGTGAGAATGAATCGTTAACTGAGAATGCAATCAAAAAACTCTGGCCTGATGAGTCACAAGTAGAGAAAGCCCTTAATACTCTGCAGGCAGATTTACTTATAGAAGCCATCCCCCGCAAGCGATATAGACTGCCCGCATGATCCGCGTTGCTATGAAGCAAGATGCTCCACGCATCTTGCAACTCATTAAAGATTTAGCTGAGTATGAAAAAGCCCCACTAGAGGCAAAGGCAACGCTGCAACAAATTGAGGAAACAATCTTTGGTGATAAGCCAAGCGCTTTCTGCAATGTTGCTGAGGTTGATGGGCAAGTAGTTGGTATTGCAATCTGGTTCTTGAACTATTCAACATGGCTAGGAAAACCAGGTCTGTATTTAGAAGATCTCTATGTTGATCCTGCCCATCGCGGTAAAGGTTTTGGAATGGAATTTCTAAAGACTCTTGCAAAGATTTGTGTTGAACGTGGCTATGAAAGATTCCAATGGTGGGTTCTCGATTGGAATGAACCGTCCATTGAGCTCTATAAATCCATAGGCGCAGTGGCCATGGATGAATGGACAGTATTTAGACTTAGTGGGGATGCTTTAAAGAGACTAGGTACTTAAAGCTTTTCTACTTTAACTACGTCACCAAAATTACCTGATTCAATGATTGTAATTTTATATCCGTTTGAAATCACGGATTCGCCTTCTCTTAAAGTGGCCTGCGAAAGGAAAAACGGTGGTTGATTTGGATTTCTGTTTGTGGGCAAAACAAGTTTAAGACCCAATCCATGACCTACTACTTGAAGATCAACAACATAAACAAGTGCTCCTTGACTTGCAGCTGGGATTTTGTAATAAAGTCCAGCGGCACGAATTGATTCGATGACAATCCCTTTATGCTGAGAAATTGGAATAACTATGAGCTTCTTTTCTTTACTCTTAACACTTGAGGGAACAATCCAGCGCACCGTTGGTTCAGTAACACTTAGGCAATGAACTTGGCTATCGGTGATGAAGCCAATAAACCATTTCTCCCATGCAGATAAATCACCCCCAAATGGTGTCATCATCGTCCACCAGCCAAGACCGTATTCTGTATTCACATCATTTTTTGTATCCCCATAATGATCATCCAAGCCGAGACCGGAGTGATAAAGCTCATGAATCCACCAGAATGGAACAGTAAAGTTTGGAAACTTCACACTTAACATATCTGTAAGTGTGTACGGGTATTCAGTAGTGCCCACGCGGATCAAGCCTTCTTGCGTTGCGAAATCCTTCAAAGTGCCTTGTTGAAAACTAGAAAGAGGGGTTCCAGGAGGAACAACGACAATTACAGTATCGACCCCTGTGAAATTTATCTGAGGATCAACTGCAGCTACTAGATCCTTAACAAATCTTTTGTGGTCAGGGCTGTCATGTTGATTCTCATGAAAGATGTTGTAACTCGTAACTTTGCCAGAGAATTCTATGTAATTCTTTGGAAATCGAATTTCAATTGAGGATTCACCGTCAGATGAATACTTCGCCCAATCAGCTAAAAACTCTGTATAGGCGCCATAATCTACTTCAGGTGAATTTGAAGGTTTGGCTGTATCGCTGGCGTAAATTGGAATTATCTGAACAGTCATTTTTGGACCAGGAATTTTTGTGCTTTTTGTATATGCCAATCGATTTGCTTCAAAAAGATCAAAGAATCCACGAATATTCATACTGTTTGTTGGCTCACTAATTTCACAACGTTTGGTAGACAAATCATTTGAATTTGAAGTCAGCGTTGATTTAGGTCTTTCTTGACCCAACTCATATTTAGCAATCCGATAAATACCACTGCAATTTCCACGGGTCATAAAAGCATCTTGAACTGCGCTAAAGAATGGGGGTAAGTCATTTTCCTTCTGGCAAGGTCCATTAAATTCAGTTAGAAAACCTAAATCAGTTGACCGTGATTTGATCCAATCGCGAGCAGTTACCGTTGGGCTTGGTGTTGGAGTAGCGGTTGGCGTTGGCGTTGGGGTTGATGTTGGAGTTGGAGTTGGAGTTGATGTTGGAGTTGGGGTTGGGGTTGATGTTGGAGTTGGGCTTGGAGTAGCAACACCTTTATTCCAAACTAACTTCTTACCCTTTTTAATGCAGGTGTACTTCTTACCTGCAGCGTTGCTTACCTGACCCGCCTTCTTACATGCATCCCCTGCCTTAACAGCACCGCTTGAGATTGCAGGGCTGATTGCTAAGGCTAAAGAGGCAATCAATATGGTGGTCAGGGCGCGCTTCACCTTTGAAGAGTAGCAACGGGACAGCATTGCGAGAAGTGCCTTGGATGCTTATGGCCGCCTAATTCTCTAAAGCTAGCCTGAGTTTTATAGTTCTCGCACAAGGAACAGTACGTAATCCCTTACTTTCACGCACTCTTAATTAGTTGGAATCACAATTTCGTTGTACTGCAGGAAACTAGGTTTAAACGGTGGATCAAAGCGAGCAACTCTAGTCTCCGCAGAAAGTGACACATTTTGCTTTTCGGCAGCAGCACGAAGTTCAGCGATTTTCTGTGCAGATAAGGCAGTAGTTGCTTTGCCACGAAATGAAGCAGCAACGCAAATTTCTGCACCGAGTTCGCGCAAGACAACCTTAGAATTAATTGGGAGAGGCATATCGGCAAGCGTGCTTCCTGCTGGCATCACAAATGAGACAAACCATTGATCCTCGGTGAGATTGTCGAATCTTTTCGCAGTAATCACAGGGGCAGTCATAGCTATTGCCTGCTCAGCTTTATTGCCTTTAGAGATGTAACCAAAGAGTGAACCAAAAGCAGAACTTCCAGCATCAGAGTAATTGGCAGAACTTTTGACTTCGGCAATTACACAGGGCTTATATTCACGAATTTCAAACTCTGGATACGTTTTTAAGACTGTGAACTCTTGCCTTTTAGTCATTTAGTTATTAAGCGGTTGGTGCTTCAGCGAGATCTTCAGGTGAATCAGGCATTGCAGCCTTAGCTGCACCCTTAAATGTGAAGGTTGCTTCTGCGTCTACTCCCTCAACATCAACAACGATGATTTCGCCGGCCTTGAGTTCACCGAACAGAATGCGCTCTGAAAGTGCATCTTCGATTTCACGTTGAATTGTGCGACGAAGTGGACGTGCACCAAGAAGTGGGTCATAACCGCGAACAGCAAGAAGGCTCTTAGCTGCTGGAGTTAATTCAATTCCCATATCTTTTGCTTGCAGACGGTCATCAAGGTTCTTAATCATCAAATCAACGATTTGAATAATCTGATCCTTAGTCAACTGGTGGAAGACAATGACATCATCAATACGGTTGAGGAACTCAGGACGGAAATGAGTCTTAAGTTCATCATTTACCTTGCCCTTCATACGATCATAATTTGTTTTATCATCATCGCTGTTAGCAAAACCAAGGCCCAAGCTCTTTGAGATATCGCGTGTTCCAAGGTTTGTAGTCATGATGATGACAGTGTTTTTAAAGTCAACGGTGCGTCCCTGTGCGTCAGTTAGACGGCCATCTTCAAGAACCTGCAATAACGAGTTGAAGATATCTGGGTGTGCTTTTTCGATTTCATCGAAAAGAACAACTGAGAATGGACGACGACGAACCTTTTCAGTCAACTGTCCACCCTCGTCATATCCAACATATCCTGGAGGTGCACCGAACAAACGAGATGCGGTGTGACGTTCTGAGTATTCAGACATATCAAGTTGAATGAGCGCATCTTGATCACCAAATAAGAATGAAGCAAGTGTGCGAGAAAGTTCAGTCTTACCAACACCTGAAGGACCAGCGAAGATAAATGACCCACCTGGACGACGTGGGTCTTTTAGACCTGCGCGTGTGCGACGAATTGCTTGTGACAAGGCTTTGATTGCTTGGTCTTGTCCAATAACACGTTGGTGGAGTTCATCTTCCATACGAAGAAGGCGTGCGGTTTCAGCCTCTGTAAGTTTAAAGACTGGAATTCCAGTAGAGATTGAAAGCACCTGAGCGATGAGTTCTTCATCAACTTCAGTGACCTTATCTAGATCTGTGGCCTTCCAATTCTTTTCAGCTTCATGCTTTTCAGTAATTAAATTCTTTTCCTTATCACGAAGTGATGCGGCCATCTCAAAGTCTTGACCATCGATAGCAGACTCTTTTTCCTTACGGGCATCTGCGATCTTGTCATCAAATGCGCGAAGCTCTGCTGGCGCAGTCATGCGCTTAATACGAAGACGTGAGCCTGCTTCATCAATGAGATCGATTGCCTTATCTGGCAAGAAGCGATCTGAGACATAACGATCAGCAAGATTTGCTGCCGCTGCTAGAGCACCATCTGTAATAGAAACACGGTGGTGAGTTTCGTAGCGATCGCGAAGACCCTTCAAGATTTCGATTGTGTGAGCAACTGATGGCTCTTTGACTTGAATAGGTTGGAAACGGCGCTCAAGGGCGGCATCTTTTTCAACATGCTTGCGATACTCCTCAAGGGTTGTTGCACCGATTGTCTGTAGTTCACCGCGAGCCAGCATTGGCTTCAAGATGCTGGCAGCATCAATTGCACCTTCTGCGGCTCCTGCGCCAACAAGTGTGTGAATCTCATCGATGAAAAGAATGATGTCACCGCGAGTTTTAATCTCTTTTAGTACTTTCTTCAAGCGCTCTTCAAAATCTCCACGGTAGCGGCTTCCGGCAACAAGTGCGCCAAGATCTAGTGAATAAACCTGCTTATCTTTCAAAGTCTCAGGGACGTCGTTTTTGTAAATTGCTTGGGCAAGACCTTCAACAACTGCAGTCTTACCAACACCTGGTTCACCGATGAGAACTGGGTTGTTCTTTGTGCGGCGTGAAAGAACTTGCATCACACGTTCGATTTCATTTTCGCGACCAATAACTGGATCAAGCTTTCCTTCACGGGCAGCTTGTGTGAGGTTGCGACCGAATTGATCAAGAACTAAAGAAGTTGATGGTGTGCCCTCTGCCGGTCCACCTTGTGTGACTGCTTCCTTACCTTGGTAACCAGAAAGTAATTGAATGACTTGTTGGCGAACTCGGTTAAGGTCTGCGCCAAGCTTGACAAGAACCTGTGCAGCAACGCCTTCACCTTCGCGAATTAATCCCAGCAAAATATGTTCTGTGCCGATGTAGTTGTGACCAAGTTGCAGCGCTTCACGAAGTGAAAGTTCTAGAACTTTCTTTGCACGTGGTGTAAATGGAATATGTCCACTTGGTGCTTGCTGACCTTGACCAATAATCTCTTCCACTTGCGCTCGAACGCCTTCAAGTGAAATACCTAATGACTCAAGACCCTTTGCAGCAACGCCTTCGCCTTCATGGATGAGTCCGAGCAAGATGTGCTCTGTGCCGATGTAGTTGTGATTGAGCATGCGTGCTTCTTCTTGAGCCAGCACAACGACTCGGCGGGCTCGATCTGTAAAGCGCTCAAACATGGGCGGGGCTCTCTTCCTTTGTCTCTTATCTTTAGCCTAATACCTACAGGCTTACGCTCGCGAGGTGAACAGCTACTGGTTTTTATAACCCAATAACTAGGTCATTTATGCCCGGGGCAGGCTATATCTAGGCCAGTTTCTTGAGCATTCGGGTGTTGCCCAGGGTATTTGGCTTGACCGATTCAAGATCGAGGAACTCGGCCACACCGGCGTCATAGGAGCGCAGAAGCTCGGCATAGACCGTTGGGTCTACTGGGGTGCCCTCAATTACTTCAAAGCCATGAGCACCAAAGAACTCAGTTTGGAAAGTAAGACAAAAAATCTTTTCAACCCCTACTTCACCTGCACGTTCAATAATCGCTTCCAAAATCTTATGACCAATGCCTTGGCGGTTTAATTCTTTTTTAACGGCAACGGTGCGAACTTCAGCTAAATCTTCCCAGAGAATATGCAGTGCCCCACAGCCAACAACCACTCCATCGACTTCGGCGACCATAAACTCTTGAACGCTTTCATACAAAGTGACTGTTTCTTTAGCCAACAACTGACCAGGGGCTGCGTAGGAATCAACGAGTGAGCGAATTGCTTTCACATCCATAGTTTTTGCAGGGCGAACAACCAACATTCTTATTCAACCTCAGGCTTTACTAGTGGGAACAAAATAGTTTCGCGAATTCCAAGTCCAGTCAGGGCCATCAACAAACGATCAACGCCCATTCCCATTCCACCCATAGGTGGCATTCCAAACTCCATTGCACGTAAGAAATCTTCATCTACTTGCATTGCTTCAAGATCACCCTTAGAGCCAAGTGTGGCTTGCTCAACTAAACGATCTCTCTGAATAACTGGGTCAATTAACTCAGAATAACCAGTTGCTAATTCAAAACCATCAATATAGAGATCCCATTTTTCAGCAACGCCAGGAATATCACGATGTGCACGAACCAGTGGAGATGTATCAACTGGGAAGCCCATAACAAAAGTTGGTGCAATCAACTGATTTTTAGCAACGTGCTCAAAGATTTCTTCAGCTAACTTGCCTGTAATCCACTTTGGATCAATCTTTATGCCAAGCTTTGTTGCAATAGTTTTTAACTCAGCAAGAGGCGTTAGCGCCGTAACGCTCTGTCCAACACCTTCAGAGATAGCCTCATATAGGGATATTTCACGCCACTTTCCACCTAGATCTGCCTGGCGGCCATCGTGGTGTGTAACAACATGTGAACCTGCAACTGCCATGGCAGCGTTTTGAACAAGCTCACGAGTTAAGTCAGCGATGCTGCGCCAATCTCCGTATGCCTGATAACTCTCGATCATTGCAAACTCTGGTGAGTGTGAAGAGTCAGCGCCTTCATTGCGGAAATTTCGGTTAATCTCAAACACGCGCTCTATTCCACCAACCACGCAGCGCTTTAAAAATAACTCTGGGGCAATACGTAAGTAAAGTTCCATATCGTAAGCGTTAGAGAAAGACTTGAATGGACGAGCAGTAGCTCCACCATGCATAACCTGCAACATAGGTGTTTCAACTTCAATGAACTCTTGGTTATGGAAAGTTTCACGCAAAGAACGCATCACGGCAGGACGCAAGCGGGCATTTTCTCGGGCCTCTGGACGAACAATGAGATCGACGTAGCGCATGCGCACGCGTGTCTCCTCTGACATCGGTTTGTGATCATTGGGAAGCGGGCGAAGTGATTTAGCAGCTAGCTTCCATGAGTTAGAAAGAATAGATAGTTCGCCGCGCTTTGATGTGATGATTTCGCCAGTAACAGAAACGATGTCACCTAAATCAATATCTGATTTCCAAGAATCGATTGACTCTTGACCGATTTTATCGAGTGAGAACATAGCTTGAAGCTCAGTACCATCGCCTTCACGAAGGGTTGCAAAGCAAAGCTTTCCACTATCGCGCTTGAAAATAATGCGACCAGTTAAGGATTCGATATCACCCGTAGCTACATCGATTTCAAGGGCTGAATACTTTTCACGTACTTCTTTTAAGGTTTTAGTTCTTGGCACAGAGACTGGATATGGCTCGATTCCACCTTCTAATAGCGATGCACGCTTTTCATGGCGAATGCGAAGCTGCTCTGGCAGATCCTCTTCAACAGGTGTGCTCTCTGTGCTCATAATGAGGCGAAGTCTACCGAGTTAGGCATTTCGTTCGTGAATTAAACGAAGGCCTATGAGCGTTAAATCTGGCTCGTGATGCTCGATAGTTTCAGAAACGCCAATCATCAGCGGGGCTAAACCACCTGTAGCGATGACTGTTGGTGCCACCGAATAGCTTTCAAGAAGTTCGGCTGTAATGCGATCGACCAATCCATCCACTTGTCCAGCGAATCCAAAGATCGTTCCCGATTGAAGAGCCTCGACTGTATTTTTGCCAATAACGTTTTTAGGACGCACTAATTCAACTTTGCGAAGTTGGGCAGCACGAGAAGCTAGAGCATCAACAGAGATCTCAATTCCAGGGGCGAGTGCGCCTCCTAAGAACTCACCTTTTGGTGAAACAACATCTAAATTAGTTGACGTACCAAAATCAACCACGATTGCTGGACCACCGTAAAGAGTGTGTGCAGCTAAGGTATTTACGATTCGGTCAGCGCCAATTTCCTTTGGATTATCAACTAGAAGTGGCACACCTGTTTTGATTCCAGGTTCAACAATTGTGACTCTGATATCTGCAAAATAATCATCAATCATCGAGCGCAGCTCACGCAAAGTTGCAGGAACAGTTGAACACACTGACAGACCAGTGACTTCATAACCATCGACTAGTGAGCGGTATTGCAACCACAGTTCATCTGCTGTGCTGCGAGGATCAGTCTTAACACGCCATGAGCGCACTAACTCATCACCTTTAAAAACTCCCAGTACCGTATTGGTATTTCCTACATCAACAGTTAGTAACACTTAACGCCCCTCTCCCATTTTCATATTATCAATTAAGCGAACTCCATCTATCAAACCCGCAATAATCGCTCTCTTGTGACGTGTTTGATCCGTAGCTACTTCAAATGAATCTTCATCAATAATCGCTGCATAATCCTTTTTAAACCCAGATTCAGTTGCAAGCGTTGAATTAATTATTTCTTGAGCGATGGCAACGCTTGGAGCTAGATGAGCTGCTGCTAGAGCTCGCTGAATGACATTGGCACTTACTCGGCCTTCTTCGCTAAGCCGAATATTGCGTGATGAAAGGGCAAGGCCATCAAACTCACGCACAGTCGGCACGCCAACAATTTCTACAGTGCCCTTCATCCCCTTTATGATTACTAGTTGTTGAAAATCTTTTTCGCCAAATACGGCCATCTCTGGTTTAACGATTTCAAATAAGCGATTAACAACTGTTACAACGCCATCAAAGTGATCGGGGCGAGATTGACCTTCATAGAGCGTGCCTAGCTGGCCTGCACTTAACTTCTTAATCTCACTTGGATAAATCTCTTCATACTCAGGCATCCACACTTCTGTGGCTCCAGCCAAAGTTGCTAATTGAATATCTCTCTCAGGACTGCGTGGATAGTTTTTAAGATCATCTGAATTTTCAAATTGAAGTGGATTAATAAAAATACTCACAACAACCTCTTTACTCAAAGTGCGAGCACGTTTGATCAACGCTTGGTGGCCTTTATGCAAGGCACCCATAGTTGGCACTAATACAGTCATCGTGTGGCTCCAGTCCTTTCAGGTACCGGGCAAGATAAGACAAGTTTAGGGTTACTTAGGCAATTGCTCCAAAAGCTGGCTTATTTTCCCATGTGTAAGCAGGATGGCATCGGGTTCTATTTGAAACCAAGGCTCTAAAACAAAGCGGCGCTCATGCGCCCGCGGATGTGGCAGTTCTAGCTCTTCACTCTTACTAAGAAGTGATCCATATTGAATAATATCTAAATCAATTATTCGTGGGCCCCACCGTTCAATTCTCTCTCTACCCATAGATTTTTCAATACCATGCAATAGAGAGAGTAAATCAATTGCTGGCAAATCACTTTCAACTATGCAGATTGCGTTGAGATAATCAGGTTGTTCTGGCCCACCAACGGGTGCAGTGGAGTAATAAGAAGAAACACTTTGAAAATCAGTAGCTTCTCTTAGTAGCGCAACGGCAAGATCTAGATTTTCTCTCGGATTTCCAATATTTGCACCAAGTGCAATAACTGCCTTCATCGCTTACGTGAGACCTGCACGGCAATATCTTTAAGAACTGCATCCACTGGAGCTTGTGGTTTATGAACGGTGATTGTAGCTACTGAAACTTTCACATGGTCTGCAAGAATCTGATCAGCAATACGACCAGCTAATTTCTCAATTAAATTAACTGGATCTGTAGTTATGTGCTTAACAACTAAATTTGTTATCTCTGCATAATTGACTGTGTCATGGATTTCATCGCTTTTTGACGCAGCGGTTAGATCCACGGTTAATGTAACGTCTACAAAGAAATCCTGACCATTTTTGCGTTCGTGATCAAAAAGACCGTGATATCCAAAACCTGCAATGCCGGTTAGAAATATCTGATCACTCATGAGCTGAGAACTTCCTTGTGTGCTTTCACAGAGTGAACTCTAACTCCCCAAATGCCCGATGTGGATAGGCGTTTAGTTAACTCGATAGTTGCCACTTCGCGCTCGTCGGGATTATCTCCCCCAAGAAAGCGTTTACGAGAACCTCCAACTAATACTGGATAGCCAAGAGCTACAAATTCATCAATGGAATCAATGATTTCCCAGTTGTGGTGGGCCTCTTTAGCAAAGCCAATACCTGGATCAATCATCAAATTCTCTTTAGTGATCCCGGCATCTAGCGCAGCACTCACTCTTTCCTGCAGCTCTGAAATTACATCCTTAACTACATCACCATAAACTGCCCGTGAATTCATATCTTTTGAATGTCCCCGCCAGTGCATGGCAATGTAGGGCACACCTAATTGTGCTGCAGTTGGCAGCATCTCTGGATCAGCTAACCCACCGCTGACATCATTAATAATGTGTGCCCCAGCTTCAATGGCAGCCCTGGCAGTACTGGCACGCATCGTGTCGATACTGATTCGAGCACCAGTTTTTGCTAACTCTTTAATTACTGGAATAACTCGAGCAAGTTCTTCTTCTTCAGAAACACGTTCAACACCTGGCTTAGTTGATTCACCACCAATATCAATGATGTCAACGCCTTCTGCCAGCATCTCATGAGCGTGATTTACTGCAGCTTCAAAATCATTATGGCGTCCGCCGTCAGCAAATGAATCGGGTGTGACATTTAAAATGCCCATGACAATCACGGTGATTACCGATTCGTAATTAAGCTAATCGCTTCAGCACGAGTTGTCGTGTTTTGTAATACACCCCGCACCGCACTTGTCGTTGTGCGAGCGTTGGACTTCTTAACTCCACGCATCGACATACACAAGTGTTCACAATCAATAATCACAATTACACCCAGTGGATTCAAGATGTTAACCATCGCATCAGCAATCTGAGTGGTCAGGCGCTCTTGTACCTGTGGTCTGCGCGAATACATATCCACTAAGCGAGCGATCTTGGAGAGTCCAGTTATCTTTCCGCTTGGGATATAACCAACATGTGCAACACCATGGAATGGAGTGAGGTGGTGTTCACAATGTGAATAGACCTCAATATCGCGCACAATTACTAGCTCCTCATGGCCAATATCAAAAGTCGTAGTTAATACATCTTCTGGTGATTGCCATAGGCCCTCAAAGTTTTCCTTCATAGCCCTTGCTACACGCGCAGGAGTTTCTTTCAATCCTTCACGATCTGGATCTTCACCTAATGCAAGAAGTAGTTCGCGCACAGCTTTTTCTGCCCGCGCTTGGTCATAGGTACCCGATGCGCGACCGTCAGTGACTGTAACTTTACTTATCGTCACTTGCAGACTTCTTTCGACGTGCTGGTTTCTTTACTTCCACCTCAACAACTCTTTCAGGAACATCTACTGGAGGTTGTGTTGAAGGTATACGTGTAGGTGAACCTGTCCAAGCTGGACGTGGTGTTACTGCTCTAACCTTTTTAAAGATTCGAGCAATCTCTTCCTTATTTAAGGTTTCTTTTTCTAGAAGTACTAAGACCATCTCATCAAGAATCTTGCGATTTGCCCCCAAGATATCAAAGGCTTCTTGGTGAGCATTTTCGATAAGAGTGCGGATCTCTCGATCCACTACCGCTGCAATATTTTCTGAGTAGTCGCGCTGATGTCCGTAGTCACGACCTAAGAATGGCTCAGTACTTCCCCCACCAAGCTTGATTGCACCGATTGCTTCAGTCATTCCATATTGGGTAACCATTGCGCGAGCAAGGGCCGTTGCCTTTTCAATGTCATTGGATGCACCTGTTGATGGGTCATGAAAAATTAACTCCTCAGCTGCTCTACCACCTAATGAATATGCCAATTGATCCAATAATTGATTACGAGTGGTTGAGTACTTATCCTCATCAGGTAGCACCATGGTGTAGCCAAGAGCGCGACCTCGAGGCATGATTGTAATTTTGTGAACTGGATCTGTATGTGGCAAAGCATGTGCAACAAGTGCATGTCCGGCTTCGTGATAAGCGGTAACTCTGCGCTCAGAGTCACTCATAATCCTTGATTTACGCTGTGGTCCAGCCATTACACGATCAATAGACTCATCAAGTTCTTTGTTAGTAATGAATTTCTTTTCCTCACGTGCAGTGAGCAACGCTGCTTCGTTTAGAACATTTGCAAGATCTGCCCCAGTAAAACCTGGTGTGCGACGTGCATAGTCAAGTAATTTCACATCATCAGCCAATGGTTTGCCCTTAGCGTGCACAGCAAGAATCGCTTCACGTCCTTTAAGATCAGGGCGATCAACTGCGATTTGGCGATCAAAGCGTCCTGGGCGAAGCAGCGCTGGATCTAAAACATCTGGACGATTAGTTGCAGCAATTAAAATAACTTTTGTATTTTCTTCAAAGCCATCCATTTCAACCAATAATTGATTGAGAGTTTGTTCGCGCTCATCATGGCCGCCACCCATACCAGCACCGCGTTGGCGACCAACGGCATCTATTTCATCAACAAAGACAATTGCAGGTGCATTCTCTTTTGCTTGATTGAAAAGATCGCGAACACGGGCTGCACCAACGCCAACAAACATTTCCACAAAATCAGAGCCAGAGATTGAATAGAAAGGAACATTTGCTTCACCAGCAACTGCGCGAGCAAGAAGAGTCTTACCTGTTCCTGGGGGACCAAAGAGCAAAACACCCTTTGGAATCTTTGCCCCTAATGCCCCGTATTTATCTGGGTTGGCCAGAAAGTCCTTAATCTCATCAAGTTCAGCAATGGCTTCATCGGCACCTGCAACATCTTTAAACGTTGTCTTTGGAACATCGTTACTTTGCAGCTTTGCTCGTGATCGGCCAAATTGAAATACCTTGTTCCCGCCTTGGGCTTGACTCATCATCCAGAAGAATAGGAATCCAATAAGCAAGAATGGAACAATCGAGATCAAGAATGAAACTAATAATGACTGAGATGGGACTTTTACATTCCAGCCTTTTGAAGGTGGATTACCGGTTAAAGCATCAATAAGTGTGGGTTCTTGGCGGGCAACATAAGAAGCCTCCACCTTTGTTGCACCTTTAATGGAAGAACCTGGTTTTAAAACTAAGCGAATCTTTTGATCCTTATCAACAATTTCAGCAGATTCCACTGATGAGCGTGCAATTGCATCTAGGGCCTGAGAGGTTTCGATTTGGGTATAGCGATTTCCAGCAGCGCTAATCTGACCAAAGATTGAAACACCAAAGATTGCAATTAGAATCCAGAACAACGGTCCACGCAATATACGGCCAGAGCGCGTTGTTGGTTTCTTAGAAGATGCTTTGCCAGAAAAGCTCTTCTTAACTGGGCTTTTCTTCTTTGATTTTTTAGCGTCAGTCATAACTTAATTGTCTCGTTTCGTGGGGAATGAATTCTTATGAATACATGTGCTTGGCAAGCACAGCAATAAATGGAAGGTTGCGATATTTCTCATCAAAATCAAGTCCATAACCGACAACAAAATCAGGTGGAATTTCAAATCCGACATACTTAACCTCAACATGAACCTTTGCTGCTTCAGGCTTCCGCAAGATTGAAAGAATCTCAACGGTACCTGCACCACGTGATTCAAGATTAGATTTAAGCCATGAGAGTGTTAGACCCGAATCAACAATGTCTTCAACAATCAAAACATTGCGACCAGTGATGTCGCGATCTAAATCCTTAAGAATGCGAACAACACCACTTGATTTGGTTCCAGAACCATATGAAGAAACAGCCATCCAATCCATTTCAACGTGACGCTGAAGAGCACGTGAAAGATCGGCGACAGCTATAACTGCGCCTTTCAAAACACCGATAAGCAGTAAATCTTTACCTTCATAATCTCTATCAATCTGTGCAGCTAGTTCTTTAATGCGTGCTTGCAAAGCTTCTTCGGTGACAATGACGCGCTCGATATCGCCTGCGACTGCTGCTAAATCCACGGTGCTCCCTATGGTTGGTGACGTGAGAGCGAAAGTCTGCCCGAAAAACGCTCAACCTTCACACCGCCGGGTAAATGAGCGGGACCTTGGCCATTCCACGCGCAAATCAGGGCCTCTACCGTCCCCACATGCTCAACTGTGACTGATCCTGATGGGGCGCCGGCGACATAGATAGCTCGGCGAATAATTCGAGAACGGATGGCTCTAGGTAGGCCCTGCAAGTAGGAGCAATCCAAATCATGGAGTTCTAATCCCACAATTTCTTCTTCTGCCCATTGATCGAGCGCATCAGCATCATCTCGCAGTAGTTGGGCGCTTCGTACTAGGGCATCGCAAATTCCTGGGCCAATTGTCTCTTCTAAAACCGGCAGAGCTTGTGTGCGAACTCGGACTCGTGCAAATTGTGAATCCTTATTGTGTGGATCATTCCAAGGTGTTAAACCAATTTCATGACAAACACTTTCAGTTTGCGCGCGAGTAATCGTAAGAAAAGGGCGAATATATCTTCCATTAACTTCTGCCATACCTGAGAGTGATCGAGTACCTGAACCTCGTGCTAGTCCAAGCAAAACGCTTTCGGCTTGATCATTGTGAGTGTGACCTAAGAAAATTGCATCTGCTTGTAAATTATCTAACGCACCATATCGCGCCTTGCGCGCTGATGCTTCTAGGCCATCTGTAATTTCAACGCTCACTTTCACAACGTTGCACTCAATACCAATCTCTTTCATTTGTTCAACAACAATGCCAGCTTGCTCTGCTGATTTATTTTGCAGCTGATGATCAATAGTTACGGCCAATAACTGCAAAGCTAACTTCTTTACTTCTTGCGATAGTGCATAAGCAAGCGCTAAGGAATCTGCACCACCTGAAACTGCAACGACAATACGATCACCAGCCTCCATTTTTTCTAGGAAAGGCCGAACGGCACTGCGAATGGCTGAAAGCTGTGAACTCATACCTTAAGACTAGACCCGACCACCAAATGGCATTAAGCCCTTAACGCTATAAATACTTGAGAACAGCAGGCCTCTGTCCTTGGAGTTGGCCTCCCACATCATGCCGTTTCCAGCGTAAATGGAGATGTGGTGAATGGTTGAAATTGTTCCCTTATAGGAATAGAACAAGAGGTCACCCGGCACTAATTCATTGAGTGAAACATGCTTGGTGTAGCCCGAATACAGCGCTGAGTTAAGGCGATCCCAATCCGGCCATGACAAACCAGCTGATTTATAAGCGGCATATACCAAACCAGAACAGTCAAAAGTATTTGGCCCTTGTGTTCCCCACACATACGGCGTTCGTGCGAGGACTTGAACCTTTGCAAAGGCCACGGCCTTATCGCGCTGTGCTTGCGTTGTTCTAACTGTTGAACGGCCCTTAAAACCAATATCTGGCCACACACTCTTTTGTCCTGGTGTTTGATCTGCCTGATTCGCTTGAGCTTCTTCAAGTAATGCCAACTGTCGTTGTTGTTCAAGAGTTGTTCTAACTTTTCTTGCACTCATCAACTCTTTCATCAGTGCGTCTTGAACCTTTTGAAGTTTTGCTACTTCTTTTGCTTGCTCGGCTTTTGCATCATCTGCGACCTTCTTGGCTGCAGCAACTTTATCTGTTGCTTTTTGCTGTTCAATTTTTGCATTATCGGCTGCTTTTTTCGCAGCTCGCGCAATTACTTCTGCAGCCTTAAATCGCTCAAGAGCAATGGTATTTTTAGTTCCTAAACTACTTAATGTGCTGAGTTGATCTATCAAATCTTGTGGTCCATTTGAGCTAAGCAATGGTTCGATGTCAGTCATGCTTCCACCCATGATGTATGCATTTGCTGCAAGGCGCCCAATAACACGATGTGCTTCTGAAACAGCAGCGGCTGTCTCTGCCGCATATTGCGCTGCTGCACGTGCTGCCGTCACAGCTATAGCTAACTCCTTTTGGGCTTTCACATAAAGGGCCGTTGCTGCATTTGCTTTTGCAGTTAAGGATGTCAGAGTTAGATTTGCTGCCGCTAACTTTGCAGCTTGTGCATCTGCAGCTTTTTTCTTTGCAGCTTCAATTTTCTTTGCTGCTTCAATTTCAGCCACTGTTGGTTTTGGGGTCTTTGCCAGAGCCGGCGCTGTTGTGAGCGTCAGACCAAGGGCAAGAGCAAGTGAAATCGCTCGGTATTTTTTCAAATTAAGACCTCCAGAGGAAGGTCTTAAGAATAAATGGTGACTCTTAGAAAACTATGGTTTTAGGTGCTGATGTCTCTAATTAGCTACATCACGGCGAACAAATAGGAATGATGCAATCAATGCTCCGATGGCAACATAGATTCCGCCAACTAGAAGTGCATGTGAATAATCGATTCCTGCTGAACGCCCCGATGGAGCTCCACCAGATGCTATTGCTTGCAACTGGGCACCTGGCAGCCACTTTTCCCAAGAGTTTTTAACTGCAATTAATAAGTTTTCTACGATTAATAGCCATAAAACTCCCAGTGAAATCGCGCTAATCGGTGAGCGAAGCAGCAAGCCAAGCACCATCCCAATAGTTCCAAAGCCAATCACTGAAATTGTGACGTTAATAAAGGTCGTGAAGATTGCATGGCGTCCATCTGTGCCAAACCAAAGATCAGTTGAAACTTTAGCTCTAGGGGCAAGAATGACTGATGCGCCAATGCTGATGATGGCTGATAAAACAATCATGATTAGAGCAAATAACTTCATAGCAATAAATTTGCCAAGCAATATGCGCAGTCGGCCGGGTTGGCGAACCAGTAAATTTCGTAGAGTTCCAAAGGTGTATTCCTGGGCAGTTTGTGCTGCAAATACACAGAGTGCAATGATTCCTAAGAATCCGCCCACGCTGCTAAAACCTTGGACCCCACCAGTTGCAAGACCAAGCACTTCACGGCCAACCATTCGACCGCGATCAGAGTTGCCTTGTGGTGAATCAATAAGGAGAAAAAGGAGTGATGAAAAAAGCGCACTAAAGAAAACAACTGCGCCCATAGTGCCAAAAAACAAAGTAGGACGGCGCAGTTTGCGCAGTTCAGCAAAAGTTACATTCCACATTATTTGTCACCTGTCATTTCAAAGAAGGTTTCTTCAAGGTTTGGTAGCTGTGGTGTTAACTGAGAGAGCGTTATTCCAGCATCAAATGCCGCTCGATTGAATTCAATTGCCCAGGCAGCTGGTCCTTCAACATGGACAGCACCATCA
>JAPLBK010000049.1 GCA_026392775.1 Actinomycetota bacterium | reverse complement strand
CTTCTTGATCATCGGTGTGATTGCCGCTGTCCGACATATCCTCACAGTCGGAGCTTCACTGACTATGGAAAAACAGAAGACAACGGAATACTTCAACCGCTCTCTGATGGAAATGGGCGTTAATACCGGAATTGTTCTGGCACTTGTCTTTGCATTATTTTTAGCACGAGCTGCACGCGCAAGATCCGCTACGAAGTAAGGCTAAATACCGACGCCCACTTCACTCCTAGAACAGTTAGAAGGAGTGAAGCGGGCGTGGAATTGGTAGTTAGGTTAGTTTCCTGATGAGAAGGCAGCATCAAATGATGCAGCTGAAGGTTCAATCGCACACATTTTGCGAATGAATTCAAGTGATTCAGGTCCACCAATTAAACGATCCATCCCAGCATCTTCCCATTCAACTGAGATTGGCCCCTTATATCCGATTGCATTGAGCATGCGGAAACATGCTTCCCATGGAACATCACCGTGACCAACAGAGACGAAGTCCCATCCGCGTCGTTGGTCTCCCCATGGAAGATGAGAACCTAAACGGCCATTGCGACCATTTAATTGCTTAACAGACTCTTTACAGTCCACGTGATAGATACGATCTCTGAAATCCGATAAGAATCCAACTGGATCAAGATCTTGCCAAACAAAGTGACTTGGATCAAAGTTCAACCCAAAGGCTGGACGATGCTTAATTGCCTCGAGGGTGCGAACCGTTGTCCAGTAGTCGTAAGCGATTTCTGAAGGATGCACTTCGTGTGCGAACTTAACGCCAACTTCATCAAAGACATCCAAAATTGGGTTCCAGCGATCTGCAAAGTCCTTATAGCCGGCATCAATCATTGATGGTGGGACGGGTGGGAACATTGCAAGAGTATGCCAAATTGATGATCCTGTAAAACCGATAACAACATCAACTCCGAGCTTTGCTGCGGCACGGGCAGTATCTTTCATCTCGCTTGCACAACGTTGGCGAACTCCTTCAGGATCCCCATTACCCCATAAACGTGATGGCAAAATTCCCTTATGGCGTTCATCTATTGGATGATCACACACCGCTTGCCCAACAAGGTGATTAGAGATCGCAAATACCTTGAGGTTGTGTTTTTTCAAGATTGCATGACGACCTTCGATATATCCAGGTTCGTTTAAAGCACGATCAACTTCAAAGTGATCGCCCCAACATGCGATTTCTAATCCGTCATACCCCCATGAAGAGGCCAGTCGACACATTTCTTCAAATGGTAGATCAGCCCATTGACCGGTGAAGAGAGTTACTGGACGTGGCATTTTTTCTCCTTTTATTTCACGTTAGTGAGTTGTGATTTATTTTCTGCACTTACTTCAACCGCATCTAAAACTTGCTGAACGTACAAACCATCAGCAAAGGAAGGAGATGGGCTTGAATTTTTGTCAATTGCCACCACAAAGTCATAGATCTCGTGGGTAAATGTGTGTTCATAACCGATGATGTGTCCTGGTGGCCACCATGCTGCGACATATGGCTGCGCGCCATCTGTTGTCAGAATCTTTCTAAATCCTGCCTCAGATGAAGGTGTGGTGTGATCATGGAATAACAATTCGTTCATGTCTTCAAAGTTGAAGTACAAACTTCCCTTAGAGCCATTTACTTCAATAGACATTGCGTTTTTGCGACCAGCAGCAAAGCGGGTTGCTTCAAATGTGCCAATTGCTCCATTTTCAAAGTTGGCAGTAAAGACAGCAGTGTCATCAACTGTTACTTGTCCGCGGCCAGAAGATGTTCCAGCGGTAAGTCCCGTGTAAGCCGCTGGTAACGGACGTTCCTTGATAAAGGTTTTGAGTTGTCCGCTGACAGATATGATTTTTGAGCTGGTTAAGAAATAAGAAGCATCAATGATGTGTGCTGCAATATCGCCAAGTGCCCCAGAACCAGCAGTTTTCTTATCTAAGCGCCATACCAATGGGAACTCTGGATCAATAATCCAGTCCTGTAAATAGTTGGCACGTACATGGAAAATTGTTCCAATCTTTCCGCTATCGATGAATTGTTTTGCAACTGCTAAAGCAGGTACGCGGCGATAGTTAAATGCAACCATAGATTTGGTGCCCTTCTTCGCAGCATCTGCTGCGGCATCTGCCATCGCCTTTGCTTCTTTGCCATTGTTTGCAAGTGGCTTCTCGCAAATTACATGCTTGCCAGCTTTAAGGGCTGCGATTGCAATTTCCTCGTGCGTATCTCCTGCTGTACAAATATCAATAACATCAATATCGCTTCTGGCAATTACTTTCTTCCAATCAGTTTCTGCTTCGCTCCACCCAAATGTCACACGAGCAGCTTCTAGAGCATCTTTACTGCGCCCACAGATAACACTCATCTCAACTTGTGGTGCATCAGGGAAAAAATGATTAACACTTCGCCATGCATGTGAATGCACTTTTCCCATAAAGCCATAGCCAATCATTGCAATACGTAAAGTCTTTGACATCTTTATGACTCCATTTTCTATTAAGCGACTCCGAGATATTTGTTTTGTAAATCTGCGCTTGAGCACAATTCCTTTGATGAGACTGTTGCTTGTATTTCACCATTAGAAAGAATGACAATCTCATCGCAGAGATTTGATGCAAACTTAAGGTTTTGTTCGATCAATAAAACACGTTGACCCTGAGCAACCAAATCTCGTAGAGAGTTCCCGAGGTGCTCAACGATTGCTGGTGCCAATCCTTCTGATGGTTCATCCATCAAGAGAAGTGAAGGATTTGTCATTAGAGCACGACCGATTGCGAGCATTTGTTGCTCCCCGCCAGAGAGCATTGCGCCGCCATTTTTCTTTCGCTCTGCTAGGCGAGGGAATAATTCATAAACTCTTTTTGCTGTCCATTCACTATTACGTTTTTCAAGAATCCGCAGATGCTCATCAACAGTCAGGGATGGAAATACGCGACGCCCCTGTGGAACGTATCCAATTCCTGCCTTTGCAATCTTGGTTGGTGATAATCCAGTCAATGTTACATCCCCGTATGTGATGGTCCCTGCAGTTGTTGCATTCATTCCCATGATGGCTTGAGCAAGTGTTGATTTGCCCATTCCATTTCTCCCCATAAGGGCGACAGGTTTATTCGAGACCTTCAAGTTAACGCCATGAAGAACCCGCACATGACCGTATCCAGCTTCAACGCCAGAAATAGTGAGATCACTCATGATTGCTCCCTAGGTAAAGATCACGTACTGCTGAACTATTTCTAACTTCATCTGGCGAACCTTGCATAAACATTGTTCCATCATGCATAACGATGACTTCATCGGCAACGGCCAGAGCCACAGCCATATCGTGTTCAATTAAAACAAGAGTCATTTCTTTATCTAAAGATTTAAGCAGCTCTACAAGACGACCGCGCTCGGTTGGACTTATGCCAGCTGCTGGTTCATCGAGCATCAAGACCTTTGGGCGCATTGCTAGCGCCATCGCAACTTCAAGTTGGCGAGATTCACCATGTGAAATATCTGACACTAAAATATCTGATTTCTTGAGTAAATCAACTCTTTCTAGAATTGACGTACTTTCGCTACGTAATCGGTCAGATTCTGAAGGATTTGCTAGCCAGCTAATTTTCTTGCCTCCCAGAGCCTGTCGCAAAGAGGTGTACAGATTTTCACGCACTGTCAGACCATGGAATAACTTTGAAGTTTGAAAAGTACGTGCAATACCTAACTTGGCCCTGCTATAAGCCGGCTGTTTTGAAACATCTTGTCCGAAAACTGAAATTAATCCACTGCTGAGTGGGTACACGCCAGTTATCAAATTGAAGAGTGTTGACTTACCAGCACCATTTGTTCCAATAATTGTTAATCGCTTTCCGTGGCTGACATCAAAACTGATGTCAGCCACGGCGCGAATACCACCAAAGTTACGTGAAACACTGCTCAGTGATAGAGCGTGAGTACCTGCTTTAGTGGTTGTGGACATGTTTGTTTACTTCACATCGGCACAAGAGTTAATGCGACCAAAGACCTTAGTTCCTTGAGCAACCTTATCTTGGCGCTTAAGTGACTTAGTCTTGAATCCACCCTTGCCATCAGAAATTACCTGATAGATGAAGTTAGAAACAATTGCGTTACGGTTCTTATCCATTGAAAGTGGACCAGTTGGTGTATCCCACTTCAATGTTGAGAGAACCTTGCGGTATGCAGCATGGTTGTTTGAAAGGTCACCCTTTACGGCACCAAGTCCTGCAAGCATTGACTTAGCTGAGACATATCCAAGAACACTAAAGATGTTTGGTCCAGTGCCAGCTGCAGTGAGCTGTGCCTTGAACTTGTCGTATTCAGGTGCTGAATATGAGTCATCAGGAACTGGTCCGCCACCGATTGTGTTAAGTACTGCATCACCAATGTCGGCCTTTGATCCAAGAACTGTTCCATCAACGAGGATTGCTCCACCAATCAATGGCTTCTTTAGTCCGAACTGAACAGCTTGCTTTAGGAACTGAACAGCGTCAGCTCCACCAAGTCCTGCATAAATTGCATCTACATCCTTTGGAAGTGCTGCAATTTGTGATGAGTAATCTTTTGTACCAAGTGCTGGCCATTGTGCTCCAACAATTACTCCGCCTGCCTTACAGAAACCAGTAGCAAAGCCACCTGCGTTTGCATAAGGGAATGAGTAGTCATCAGCAATGATCGCAACCTTGCGGTATCCAAGTACGTTGTAAGCGATTTCACCCACGCCACCTGACCATTGAGCTGCATCTCCGTGGAAACGGAAGAAGTTCTTAGATGGGCTCTGGTTTGTTGCTTCTGATGCAGAAGCTGTTGTATTGATGAAAGTTACTTTTGGATATTTCTTTGACAGACGTGCAATTGCAACACCTTCGTCACCTGAAAGTGGTCCAAAGAGAATGTCTACTTTGTCCTTCTCGATAAGCTTTTTTGCCTTTTCAATTGCTAGCTGTGGAGTTGCATCCGTTGCTTCTTCAATAACAACGATCTTTTTTCCAGCAACTGTGCTTTTGATTTCCCCTAGTGCAATGTTCAGACCAATTGTGATCTGCGGTGCTCCACCAGCGAATGGTCCAATCGTTGCATTGAGGTATCCGATTTTGATGGTACTAGCGGCTTGGCTTGCGGGTGCTATTACTAAGCCAGCTGCAAGCACACCTGCTACAACGCCAATAATGGCGGTGCGGCCTATACGTTGTGCCTTCATGTATCTCCCCGTGTTCTTGTAATAGTTGAAGAATTTCTTCAACCGTTGTGTCGGAACTGCCTGACGCTAGTTCTGAACAAATCTGTCTTCACTAGAAGACAGAAATTTAGGTATGCATTCACGCTGATGCACCAGCTTCTTTTCCACGTCGCGCACGTAACTGTGCGGCAATTCCCATTAGTCCCTGAGGTGCCAGCATTAGGACCACAATGAAAAGAACTCCTGTTGCCCCTACGTAGTACTGAGTAAAGTCTTGAATGATTGCTTCAAATACGGCGATCAGAACTGCACCAACAAATGCACCGCCGAGATACGTTGCGCCGCCTACTACAACAATTACGAGTAAGTCGATGGAACGAATTAATCCGACGCTATCTGGTGAAATATTGGTGACGTAGAATACGCCCATGACTCCAGCAATGGATGCAATAAATGATGAGAATACAAATGCGATCATTTTTAGTGGCATCGTACGATAGCCCATTGAAATCATTCGATCTTCATTGTCGCGAACACCTTTGAGTGCAATCCCAAAAGAAGTTTTTTCCAGGAACTTGCAGAGAGCAAAGAGAGCTATGGCAATTCCAAGGAATAAGTAGTAAAGAGGCTTTACATATGCAAAATCCATACCAAATATAATTGGGCTTGGAATGCTGTTAATGCCTGTGTGGCCACGTGTGATTTCTTGCGCTTGATTAGCAAATGAATAGAGTCCGAGCGTCACAGCAAGTGTGAGCATGAAGAAGTACACACCCTTTGTTTTCAATGCAATCCATCCGATAATCACGCCTGAAAATGTTCCTGCCAAAATAGCTAGTGGGACAGAAGTTCCGAATTTAACATTGTGCGTAACCGAGCTAATAGCGACGATGTATCCCGCAATGCCTGAGAAGAAGAGTTGTCCGAGAGACATCAGTCCAAGATTGCGATTCAAGAAGGACATACTGAGGGCAGTTACGCCGAGCCATAGTGCGCGCGTACCACCACTTGAAACCCAAAAGTCTGGATCAGGAGTAATAAATGGGAAGAGAATTGCCAGAATAAAGACAACCGCGTACATATTGCGTTTTCTGCTCATTGTTTCTTCCCCAAGATTCCCTGTGGGCGAAACGCCAAAACGAGAATAAGCATTGCGAATGTAATGATTCCGGCAAATGTTGGGTAATAACCAGTTGCAAATTGACCAATTACGCCAACCAAGAATGAACCGATTGCCACGCCACCGATAGAACCAAGTCCTCCAATAATGACCACTTGAAGTGAGAAGAGTAAATAAGCACCATCTGTACCCATACCAAATGAGTTAGTTGTTCCTCCTACAGCACCTGCAAATCCAACGAGTAATGAACCTAGGAAAAAGATCCAGATAAATACTGCCTGCACATCGATACCAAGTGCTGAAATCATTGTGGTGTCATCTACCCCAGCGCGAATAATTGCGCCATAACGGGTCTTTGAAATGAAAACCCAAAGGCCTATTGCAACGATGATTGCAAGGATTAGTACGAAAATTCTAAAGAAGGGGTACGAAAGTTCAAGACCTGGAATTGGCACTGAGAATGAAACGCTTTCGGGGATATTAGTTTGGTAATAGTCGCCACCAAAAATTGCAAGCATTGCTTGTGCAAGGACAAGCGACACACCTAAGGTAATAAGAGCTACGCGAAGTTCTTCGTATTGAAACTTGCGAAGCAGTAAGACATAAACAAGTGTTCCAAAAACGCCCAATGTAAGCGAACCAGCAACTGCACCGTAGAACCAATTATCGGTTTTATCAGCGATAGTCCATGAGACATATCCAGATAATAAGTAGAAAGCACCGTGCGCCAAATTAATAACGCGCATCAAACCAAAGATCAGTGTTAATCCACTTGCAACAAGAAAATACAACCCAGCAAGGGTAATTCCATTAAGAAAAGTAAAAATGAATCGCGTCATAGATACTCCTCCCTCGGGGTACTCCACCTTGTATCTACACCTGTATACAAGTGGAGATGTTGGGGGCAAGTCAATGGGATTTGCCACAAATTTCCAGTGTTACACATTCGTTACTTAACCTTGATTCCCAAAAAACGGAGCCATAGAAGCAACAATCTCGTGCATGTTTCCCCGCAGGTGGCCGAGGTGGCCCTCTATCGATTTCTTGATCGCATTCATATCTTTTCCGATAATTGCTTGTGCGATTTCGGTGTGCTCATCTGAACACGTCACAAGATCGCGTGCCCCTGAAATAGAGCGCGCCCAAAAACGCTGAATGCGTCTACGAGTAACTCTCGAAACTTCTGCAACGATTTCATTATCAGCTGCACGCATAATAGTTTCGTGGAAGATTTTGTCATGAACCATCCAGCCATCGCGGTCACCCTTTGCTGCGCAAATTGACATACTAGCAGCAGAATCTTTTAGTATTTGCGCGCCAGCATTATCAATATTTTTTGCTGTGCGCTGAAACATGTAGGTATCGCATAACAACAATAGATCTATGGCTTCATCAACTTCTTTTGCAGTCAACATTGCAACTATGAAGCGGCCAGCTTCTCCACGTTTAACAATTCCTTCTGTTTCTAAACGCTTTAATGCTTCGCGAACAGGTGTGCGGCTAACACCCAATTCAGCAGCTAATTTATTTTCTGAGATTTGGGAATTAGTTGGTATGCGAAATGAAGTTATCGCAGCAATAAGCCACTCATAAGCATCATCACCAAGTGAGTCCGAGGTTTTCGGATCTAACTTAGTGATGCTCTTCTTTGTGGCCATGATTTCTCCCTTATCTATATATTTCTTAATCAGACACGATTAAGAAATTCTCTGTTCTTTACGTCTACAGGCACTTTCATTAATTCAAGTACTCCCTTAGAGACGTGGGTGCTGAATCGATGAAATGCCTCTTCACCCTTTGCTTTAGTTGCACGCATAGGGTTTCCAATAATTCCGTTATCGACAAACTCATGATGATCCATAGGGAATTGAAAGTATTGATAACCCTCAAACTCCACATCCGGCATACCGTCATCTTTAGAAAATGTCTTAGGCAAGAAAGCAGGCGTATGTGCGCGGGTATCGACTGCGCGCTCCATACGAACTAGTCCATCGTTCCATGCCATATCTTGGGATGTTTCAAGCTCACTGGAGTGCCATCCTGGTGTTTCCTCGGGAGGGTTTTCCATCAAACCTGCAAGGATTCCGGTGTAACGCTCCATATATGGCTTCACGAAACCGATAAGGGCATTTGTCTCATAACGTAATTTACGAAGTACTGGATCAACAACTTTGATATTTGAACCATGGCCATTAACGAAAATAATTCTATTAAACCCATGATGAATCAAAGAACGTGCAATGTCATACATTAAATTGTTTAGAGTCTCGGCCCGAACAGTAATAGTTCCACGCCCTTGACCAGGTCCATACATATGTTGAGGTGAATAGCCGGTCCAAATAGGTGGAGTGTGCAAAATTCCTATTTGCTCTGAAACGCGAGCAGATACCTCGACGGCAGTGATTGTGTCTGTATACAACGGCAAGTGTGGACCATGCTGTTCAGTACTAGCCATTGGGACAAGAACAATATCTTTTTCTGCGAGATACTCATTAATGTCCACATAGGTCAGATCGGCAATGTTCCATGAACGGAACTTATTACGGAAGGCATCATCCCCTGTTGTAATATGTGGAACTTTTCTGGGAGGTGTTATATAGCTTGTCATATCTGCTCCTGTGCCTATTTTATTCTTGCGCTGATAAGTGATAGAAAACGTTGTGCTACTGCAATACCAAACTCTTTAGAGTTAGCGTGTAAAGGTAACTTCTCAATAGAAATTTCTGGTTTGATATTTTTCATTAGCTCTGACTCAAAAACTGCATCTGCATCTCGATCCCAAAAAACTCCGCCTGGAACATTAGGGATTGAGTAGCCTTCACCAGGAATCACAATTTCTGTTGGACCCATAGATGTGTTGGCACATTCGGCAAAGTATGCACCTAATTTGCCCATCTCCTCTTTTGTGCAACGAGCCAGTGCAAACTCTGGATTATGGTCGTAAATTGGGCGGTCTTTAAACTCATCAGGAATTGAGGTTGTGTGATGGACAGAAAAATCAACACATGCCGGAACAAGAATTTGTGGAATACCAAGCACTCCTGCGCGCTTCATGCGTCTAGGTCCACCGTAATGAATTCCACCAACTAGTGTTCCAACGATTTCTGAAGGTGTGAAATCAATAATTCCAACAAATTGGCCTGCTTCTGCAAGCTCTTCCATTGCAGGACCACCCACACCATTGGCATGGAATGTAACTACTTCAAACCCAGCTTGTTCTAACTCTTTTTGCAAAGCCATTACTGCAGTAGTTGTATTTCCTAACATTGTCACTGCAACGTATTTGCTGCCAGCAGGTGGCTTACTTAGTTCATGACCGTGGTTTACCAAACCAGCCATTGCGGCGATGGCGTTATCGTAAATAGTTTTTGAAATATGATTCAAACCTAAAATATCGATAACTGTATGCATTACCAACATGTCACTTGTTCCAACAAGTGGACCAAATTCATGACGACCAGATGCAATTGGCGATAAAACTAATTTTGGTACTCCAATTGGCAAAGTCATAAGTGCGCCGGCACCCATAACGGAGCCCTCAGCGCCACCGATTCCGATGGCGCCAAGGACTTCCCCCTTAGAGAAAAGCTCCTTCACTTTTTCGATCACAAAAGTTCTCATTCGCTCAACAGCGCGCCCGCGAGTTCCAGAATTCTGTAACTCTTGCAGGGTGATACCACCAAAGATTGCAAGATCCTCATGCGAAATATCAGGGACTATTCCAAGTGGTTCACCCAGAATTCCTGTATCAATCACAGTTGTCTTAATTCCGAGACGGTTTAAACCATCTCGAATATAAGCCGCCTCAGGACCTTTAGTATCTAAAGTGGCAATGATGAGAACTGATTTGCTCACGATAATTAGATTAAAGGAAGCAAATGTTTAGCGTTCTCTTCAACCAACCAGTCATAGAACGATTCTGTGAGAACGTTCGAACCATGGTCGATGATGAACTTAAGTTGTTCTGGACTGATATCCACATTATCGAAGTTTGTTTCCAAAGCATTCTTATAGTGGTTAGCAGGAGTGCGATCAATTGGGGCAACAAACTCTGCTGTGAGAGCGCCGTCATAACCAATGCTCTTGAGTGTAGAAATTACTTTCTTCCAATCATAATCACCGTGACCTGCAGGCATACGATTATTATCAGCAACGTGGAAGTCGGTCAGGCGACCCTTTGTGCTGCGAATTGCTTCGTATAAATCTGCTTCTTCAATGTTGATATGGAATGCATCAAGACATACACCGCAGTTAGGACCTGTTGCCTCAGCCAGAGCCATAGCTTGCTCTGCACGATTAATGAAGTATGTTTCAAAACGATTAAGTGGCTCAATCGCTAGACGAACTCCAGCCTTTTCTGAGTGCTCATAAATTTCTTTCATTGACTCAACGGCCCACTTCCACTCCTCTTCAGGTGTGGCATCTGCAACAATTTTGCCAACTGTTGCGGGAACGATTGTCATTTCATACCCATCAAGTTCTTTCACCATCGTGATGCAGTCCTTTGTGTATTGGACTGACTTAGCACGCTGTCCAGGATTTGCTGCTACGAGATTTCTTTCGCCGAGCATCAGTGTTACAGAACCCCAGCACTTAAGACCATGGTCATCAAGAAGTTTCTTGGTGTCCTTACTACCGTTCTGTCCGAATTGCTCTGGTTCACCGCTGATCTCGATGCTTTTATAGCCATACTTAGCTAGACGCGCAATCGTCACCTTAATAGGTTCCGCGCGCATCCAGTTGTGCATTGATAGATGCATGATTCTCCTTTCATAAAGAATCGGTAGGGTTGCTAGTAACGCCTGTTCTTCGGAGGACCAAATCCAAGTTTTCCTGGATTTAGGATTCCATCCGGATCCCATGCGTCTTTTACTCCAAGGAGTAAATCAAATGCGGCGCCATGCTGTGCTCGCATGAAGCGCCCGAGTTTTAACCCGACACCATGGTGTTCATTTAGTGAACCCCCGTTGTCCAGGCTTGCTTTAATTGCCGCGTCCCAAACTCGATCATGAAGGGCGATAGCTTCTTGTGAATCTTCTGGTCCATTGTCAATATAGAAACGGTCGTAAATCATTCCGCCCCATGGAAACCAGTGAGAAAAATGCGCTGAGTAGCGAGCTTTATATTCAGCAAATCCTTCTTCAATTGCTTTTTTCTTTGCCCAATAAATCTTTTCCAGATCTTCAAAACGTGCACACGTATCTGTTGTGCCGAAAATCTGTGGTGGCGCAGGAATATTGCCGTGTTTAAATGGCTCATACTTTCCATCCCACCACATTTTGCCAATCTCTGGACCATATGATTTTCCACCAACTGCTTCACAGAGTTTTACAATCTCAGAACTTTCTAAGGCCGTAAGTTCTTTAGTACCGTCACACATTATGACGAGCAATACACCTTCGACCCCTAAATTAAGCCATGAAGAAAGTTTTGCGCTGTCTGCTTCGTCATACAGACGAATAACAGCCGGACGCCAACGATTAGTCATAATAAGTCGCGCCGCTTCAATTCCTTCTGAAATATTCTTGAATCCGTAAGAAAGAAACTCCATAGATTCTGGAATTCGCTCAATACGCATTGTTGCTTTAGTAATAATTCCAAGAGTTCCTTCTGACCCGACTATTGCTTGAATAATCCCTGGACCAGATGCATGGCTTGGAACTTTCATAGTTTCGATAAGTTTTCCGGGTGGAACAGCTGCTTCTAATTGCAAAACAAGATCTTCAGCTTTCCCATATTTCGTTGAAACAACTCCAGAACCACGTGCTGCCAAATAACCACCAAGGGTTGCACCGAAGTGAAAAGAGCCCGGATAGTGTGGCATCGTTAAACCTTTTTGATTTAGAATCTTTTCAAGCTCTGGTCCTTCAATTCCTGCTTCAGCAGTAACGACCATAGAGATCTCGTCGATATGTAACACTCGGTTGAGTCGGCGAAGATCCATGGCAATTCCACCATAGATTGCAAAGGTTCCTCCTTGTGTGCCTGAACCACCACCACGAGGCACAACTGGGATTTTATACTCGCATGCGATGCGCAAAACTTCTGCAACTTCTTCTGCCGTTCCAGGAGAAACATAAAGATCAGCTGTGGGTACTGGCAAAGACTTGTATTTAAGGTATTGCGAAATCCATGACCAATCTGCAGATTGCTCATGCAGCAGAGTTGCATCTGTATTGACATTGCCTGGTCCAACTACAGAAGCAATCTCTCTCTGAACTTGGGCAATGACATACTCATCGCGAATAATGCGTTTGTCTGTTTCCTGCTTTTCGTTCACCAGGGTCTCCCTTATGGCTCACACATCTAGACTTCGTATTCCAACTTGTATACAAGCAAGGATGCTAGGTCCAGATTTCTCCGCCGTCAAGAGTTTTTCTGAGACTATTTCAGGGTGGGCAAAGCCAGGATTTTGCCTGGATTTAAGATGCCCTTGGGATCTAGGGCATTTTTGATGGAGAGCATGACTGCCATTGAGCCTGGGCCTGCTTCCTTTTCAAGGGATGAGATCTTGCCAGCGCCGATTCCATGTTCGCCAGTGCAGGTTCCACCCATTCCAATAATTGCATCAGTCATGTGGTGGGTCAGCTCGCGTACTGCTGGCAATTCTTCAGGCTTATTTGGATCGATAATAATGAAAGCATGAAAGTTGCCATCGGCAACGTGGCCCAAAATTGAAAATGGGAATGGACTTTGGGTAAGGATTTTTTCAGTAAGTTCAACTGCATCTGCCAATTTAGATAAGGGAACTGCAGCATCTGTACTGATGGCCCGTTTTCCGGGATATGCAGCAATTCCTGCCCAATAAGCATTGTGGCGTGCCTGCCACAATTTGCGCCGTGCGCCTTCTTCTGATGTCCACTCAAAATTTGTACCACCAAAATCTGCAGCAATCTCTTGCACGAGTTGCGCATCTTCTTCAACACTTCGTGGGCTTCCATGAAATTCAAAAAGCAAGGTTGGTGCCTCTTCTAAATTGAGACCATCGTGAGCATTTACATTTTTTATACATTGGGCATCTAAAAACTCACATCGTGCGATTGCCACTCCTGAACGAACAACTGCAATTGCTGCCTGTACACCATCTGCAAGAGTTGGAAAGCGTGATACTGCTGCTGCCATTTTTTCAGGAATGCCAAAAACTCTTAAAGATATTTCAGTCACAATTGCAAGCGTTCCCTCAGAGCCAACAATTAAACGAGTTAAGTCATATCCCGCAGATAATTTACGTGTTTCACGCCCAGTATGAATGATTGTTCCATCTGCTAACACCGCTGTAAGTTTAAGAACATTCTCGCGCATCGATCCGTATCGCACTGTTGTTGTTCCAGCGGCCCCAGTAGAAGTCATTCCACCTATGGTCGCATCTGCACCTGGGTCTACTGAAAAGAACAGACCATCAGAAGAGATTTTCTTATTCAATGCCATTCGCTTCACGCCAGCTTGCACACGCACGGTGAGGTCATCGGGACTTATTTCAAGGATCTTGTCCATCGCGCTTAAATCTAAGGAAATGCCTCCATATAGTGGCAATACATGGCCCTCAAGAGAAGTCCCAGCCCCAAATGCCACTACCGGGATATCGTGCTTATTGCAGTATTTCAAAACTTCAGAGACTTCCTCAGTTGTATGCACAGTAATTACTGCCGAGGGTTTTACTGGTGGAAAGGCGGATTCATCTCTGCCATGTAAATCTAAAACAGAGTCATTAGTACTAATACGACCATCAACTAATGTCCCAAGATCTGAAAGTTGACTGGGGGTAAGTTCTATTCGTATACGCATGCTACTTCTTTGGCAAATTCAAACTATGAAGTCCACCATCAACTGCTAATACTGTTCCAGTTGTTGATTTCTGTTCTGGGTGTGCAAGATAAATAATTGCATTTGCTACTTCATCTGAGCTTACAAGTCTCCCGATTGGTTGGCGCGCCTCAAGTGAAGCGCGTTCTTTTGCCGGATCGGTAGATTGAGATAGCAAGCGTCCGACCCAAGGAGTATCAGCAGTTCCCGGATTCACACAGTTAACTCTGATTCTTTCTGGAAGCAAGTCAGCCGCCATGGCAAGAGTTAAAGACAGCACTGCTCCCTTACTTGCACTATAGATTGCACGATTAGGTAGACCCACTGTAGCTACAACCGAACATGTATTAACAATTGCTCCATCAGAACTCTTACGCATGAGAGGCAGTGCGGCAGAACTGACTCTTGAGGTTCCAATAACATTTACATTTAAAACCTTGATCCACTCTTCGGTTGTTGTAGCCTCTACTCCACCTTGTGCACCAATACCTGCATTATTAATGAGAATATCAATTTTTGAGACTCTGCTTGATATTTCTTCAAAAGCCAGATTTACAGATTCATCTCTTGC
>JAPLBK010000066.1 GCA_026392775.1 Actinomycetota bacterium | reverse complement strand
GATCTGTTCACCGTCGGCTAAAACTCTGGCCAAATTTATAGTGCTCAAATCCGCACCAGGTGCTGAACCTCCAGCTGCTTTGATTGCATCGATTACGCGAGAGCTAGCAGTGAGTGTGTAAACACCTGGTGTATTAACTGCCCCTGTTACATCTACAAATATCTGTGGGGCTTGCACTTGTTCAACAATTACGGGAGGTGGTGTTATTTCATCAGTATTTCCCCTAATGACGATAAATACAGAGATAACAACGACGATTGCCGACATTGCAAGTAGTGCACGTTTTTGAATAGGTGTGAAATTGAGATCAAACCACCAGGTAGTTAGTTTTTCGAAGATCTGTGAGAAATATTCCATGCCTCAATAGTTCAGGGCATTGAAAAGCCATTCTTAGAGCAGGTTAAAGGGTGTGGATATTTACTTCTTCAGCCAGTAGTCGTTGATGTACTTCTCGCCCTCATCACAGAAGAAAGTAACGACGTTTTCAACACCGTACTGCTCCTTCAATCTCTTTGCCGCAATCAAGTGTGCTCCTGAAGATGGGCCTACGAAAATGCCATGCACTCTGGCTATGCGGCGCATCTCGTCAATCGACTCCTCTGAGCCCACATGAATAACTCCATCCAATTCATGATGGTGGCGAGTAACAATGCCTGGGATAAAACCATCTGCAATTCCTTCAATTAAATGCTTTGACACTTCTCCACACAAAATTGTGCAGGATTCAGATGGCTCTAGAGCAATTACTTTGCAGTTGGGGTTCACAGCTTTAAATGCTTGCCCCACACCAATAACTGTTCCGCCTGTTCCAACTCCACTAATCAATAGATCTGGCAGTACTGGCATTTGTTGCAAAATCTCTTGACCCAGCCATAGGCGGTTCTCTTCAACGTTCCATTCATTATCGAACTGTTGTGGTGAGAAAAATCCTGGCATTGCGCCGCGCCGACGTGCTTCTTCTAACGCATCGTTAACATGGAAATCTCCCATGGTGGCAACTTCTGCGCCAAATGCTTCAGAGATTGCTGTGCGCTCAGGACTCATTCCATCAGGCATTATCACCAACATTTTGTAACCCTTAACTGCTGCAACCATACTCATTGCATTTCCAGTATTACCGCTGCTTGCTTCAACAATTGTATCGCCAGGCTTTAATAAACCTTCAGCTTCTGCACGTTCAATCATGTATTTTGCAATACGCGCTTTGATAGAACCAGATGGGTTCATGAATTCCATCTTGACCCAAATTCCCTCAATTTTTACTAAAGGCGTATTACCGATGGCATCTAGAATTGTCTTCATTGATCGGGCCTTTCATATTGTGGAACTACTTGCACGAGTATTAAGCAACGATATTAACTAGTTTTGGCGCGCGTGCAATGACCTTTTTCGGTGCGTTTGTGCCTAGTTCGGCAACAATCGTTGGGTGTGCAAGGGCTAACGCTTCAAGTTCTGCATCAGTAATCGTTGGTGAGACATCAATACGCTCTTTAATCTTGCCGTTAATTTGAATAACAGCTTCCACTGAATCTGCCACAAGAAGTTTTGGATCCACCGCTGGCCAGCCGGCAAGTGCCACGGCAGGCTTATGTCCTAAACGCTCCCACATCTCTTCTGCTGTAAATGGTGCAACGAGTGAAACCATGATTGCAATTGCTTCAACGGCTTCGCGCACTGCAGGATCAGCAGCCCCACAACCAGAATCAATTGCCTTACGTGTTGCATTTACTAGCTCCATGACACGGGCGACTGCAACGTTGAATCGAAATGACTCAACTGCAAATCCTGCATCATTTAGTGCCTTATGTGTTGCTTTACGAAGTGAGACATCTCCCTTAGAAAAATCTGCTCCTGGAGCACTTGTTACATCTCCAGATAAACGCCAAGCACGCGTCAAGAATTTAACTGACCCTGATGGTGAAACATCAGACCAATCAACATCATCTTCTGGCGGACCAGCAAAAACCATAGACAAACGAATTGCATCAACGCCATGCTTTTCAAGTTCATCAGAGAGTGCAACAAGGTTGCCACGGCTCTTAGACATCGCAGAGCCATCCATAACAACCATTCCTTGGTTAAGTAAACGGGTAAATGGTTCATTGAAATTAACCATGCCCATATCACTTAATACTTTAGTAAAGAAGCGGCTGTAGAGAAGGTGCAAGATTGCATGTGTGACACCGCCAACGTATTGATCAACAGGCAACCAGGTTTCAATATCCTTTTTCAAAAACGGTTGATCATGCACGGTAGATGATGGATAACGTAAGTAATACCACGATGAATCCACGAAGGTATCCATCGTGTCGGTATCTCGCTTTGATGCAGCCCCACACTTAGGACATGCAACATTAACCCAATCAGTTGCAGCACCCAGAGGTGATGTTCCCTTTGGCTTTAGATCTAAGCCTTTAGCATCTGGCAAAGTAAGTGGAAGTTGATCTGCTGGAACTGGCACTTCACCACAAGAAGGGCAGTGAATGATTGGAATCGGTGTTCCCCAGTAACGCTGGCGAGAAACTAACCAATCGCGCAAGCGGTAGTTACGGGCAGATTTTCCAAGGCCATCTTTTTCTAGTTGGCTGTTAATGGCAGCGATTGCATCAGCCTTATTAAGGCCATTGAGCGCGCCTGAGTTAACTAATTTTCCATCTCCAGTTGTTGCAACACCACTTGTATTGGGATCTTCCTCCCCAGTTTCAACAACAACAACCACAGGCAACGCAAATGCTTTAGCAAAATCTAAATCGCGCTGATCATGTGCTGGAACAGCCATGATGGCACCGGTCCCGTAATCAGCTAGAACATAATCACTTGCCCAGATGGGTAGCTTTGCACTATTAACTGGGTTAATTGCATAGCGATTAAGGAATACACCACTCTTAGGGCGATCTGTAGCTAGGCGATCGATATCGCTATCAGACTTAATCTTTTCAAGGTAAGAATTGAACTCAGTTTCAACTCCTGTGCCAACAACTAACTCTGCAGCTAATTCACTATCGGTAGCAACAACCATAAAAGTTGCCCCATACAAAGTATCTGGGCGGGTTGTATAAATAGTTACAGGCTCGGTGCGCCCCTCAATAACAAATGAAACATTGGCACCAGTTGAGCGTCCAATCCAATTGCGCTGCATCATCAAGACTTTTTCAGGCCATTTACCCTCCAGTTGTGCCATGTCATCGAGTAATCGATCGGCATAGTCAGTGATTTTGAAATACCACTGATTTAACTTCTTCTTTGTAACGGCTGAATCACATCGCTCACAAAGTCCTGCAACAACTTGTTCATTAGCTAAAACAGTTTGACATCCAGGACACCAGTTCACTGCTGAATCTTTTCGATAAGCAAGGCCACGCTCATGCAGCTTTAAAAATAACCATTGATTCCATTTATAGTATTCAGGATCGCATGTATTAAAAACACGGTCCCAGTCAAAAGAACACGCGAAACGTCGCATTGAGGCTTTCTGCACGGCAATATTTTCATATGTCCAGATGCGTGGATCAGAGTTACGTTTGATTGCCGCATTTTCAGCAGGTAATCCAAAAGCATCCCAAGCGATGGGGTGCATAACGTTAAAACCTTTTTGCACCCAGTAACGGGCAATCACATCACCTAATGCATATGCCTCGGCATGGCCCATATGAAGATCACCGGATGGATAAGGAAACATATCCAAGACATATTTCTTTTCACGTGTGTCATCTGCGCGTCCTGATTTAAATGGCTGAACTTGATCCCAAATCGGCAGCCATTTTTCCTGCACGTAGGCAAAGTCGTATGCCGCGTGCTCGCGCTCGTCATTCACGTTCTTATTCATACGTGGAGCTAAGGGGATTTGAACCCCTGACCCCCTGCATGCCATGCAGGTGCGCTACCAGCTGCGCTATAGCCCCATTTACTTCAAGTGCAGACCTTACCGCATACACCCACGGTAGTTTTAAACGAAAGTTGCTCCACTTTCTTCGCCATAGACAGGTTCTGGAATAGATCCAGCGTTGTGTTCAACTAAATTCCACTGGCGGGGATTTCTTTGTAGGACAGACCACGATGCATTTGAAAGTCCGCCTAAAACTCCCCAATGTGAAAGTGGAAGTTGCAGCAATTCTCCAAGAACGCATCTAGCTGTTCCACCATGTGTTGCAACAACCAAAAGTTGTTCAGTTTTTCCTTCTAAGGCTTTCAAGATTTCACCAACTGCACGAGATGCCACTTCACTGCGTCGCTCTCCTGTTGTGCCAGCTGGACTATCATCGCCATCAATCCAGCGAATAAAGTTATGAAAATCTTCTGCACGATTTTGTGAACCAGTTTTTCCTTCCCACAAACCACCATTAGTTTCGCGTAGCGTTTCATGCGAACTAAAACTTAATCCAGTTAAATCTGCAAGAGTTTGCGCAGTTTCAATAGCTCGGCCCAAATCACTTGAAATAATCTGAGTTGGATTCATACCTGCTAGAACTTGTGCTGCTCGAGTTACTTGTACTTTTCCAACTTCGTTGAGCGGAATATCTGAGTGACCTTGAAATCGGTTTATCTTGTTCCAGTCGGTTTGTCCATGGCGCCAAATAACAATGCGATTACCTACCATTTAATGCAGCTTCCTTCACAGCATCTAGTTCAATCGTTGGACAGTCATTCCAAAGACGATCGAGCATGTAGTATTTGCGAAGTTCAACGCTTTGAATATGCACAACTAAATCTGAGTAATCCAGCAAAATCCATTCAGCACCTTTTTCACGGCGTGCTGGCTTTTCTCCAATTGCTTGGAGCTTGCGTTCAACTTCATCGGCAATTGAATCTACTTGTGCTGAGTTTTGACCTGTTGCAATCAAAAAAACTTCACTTAAAACTAATTGATCTGATAAATCAATAGCGATTAAATCTGTGCCAATCTTTTCAATAATGGCATGGGCGGCTACTTGGGTTATCTCGCGGGTTTTGCTATTGATTGTCATAGAGCCCATTCTCTCTTATAAATCCCGCCACAATTTCCGGCACGTCAGCGTTCAATCCCTGGCGAATTGTTGTTGCTGCGGCATCTAGGGCCCCAATATCAATTCCAGTTGCTGGATAACCAGGTCGATTAATGCAGATGACTGAAACCATTTTTTGTAAATCTTGGGCCCTGTGCCACTGATCCATCTTTGAAAAAGCATCTGCTCCTACGATTAAATAGATCTGATCATCTGGAAATGTCCGACTCAGCGCTTCAACGGTATCGATTGCATAGCTAGGGCCGGCACGTAGGATTTCAATGGGGTTTACACGCACTCTATTCTTAATTTCTTCTGGCAGCGTTGAAACTGCTAACTCACACATCTTTCGTCGCTGTTCTCCACTAGCAGTTGGCTCGCAACTTCGAAGCAAAGGTTGACCAGCAGGAATAAGAAGTAGTTGATCAATTAAGTCTTTTTTAAAAAGTTGCGTGATTACGTGCAAGTGACCTCGGTGTATCGGGTCAAATGTTCCGCCGTAAATTCCAACGCGGGACAAATTAGTCCCGGTCTAGGCGAAGAGTTAAATAGAGAAGGAGTGAAAGAACTCCAAAACCAATAATGCCAAATGCATAGGGAGGCATTGGAAGTTCGCGCACAGCCTCAGTTGCTAAGTTCATCATGGTTGAAATCCTACTATGCTAAACCATTGAGTAATTGCTTAAATCGAGTCTCATCAATGACTGGCACGCCGAGTTCTTGTGCTTTAGCTAACTTTGATCCTGGATCTGTCCCGACCAATACGTAATCAGTCTTACTGGATACTGCGCTTGCGGCTTTGCCGCCATGGCCTGTAATGGTTTCAGAGATGCCATCACGGGTGAAAGATTCCAAACCTCCAGTGACAACAAAGGTTAAACCAGCCAGAGTTTGTGGCAACGCAGCAACCTCTTGTTGCACAACCGTAACACCAGCAGCGCCCCACTTTCGAATAATTTCACGGTGCCAATCAACGGCAAACCACTCAACAATTGACTGCGCAATTGTTAATCCCACTCCATCAACTGCAGCCAACTCTTCGGCAGATGATGTTGAAATCTTTGCAATTGAAGCGAAATTCGTTGCTAATGCTTGAGCAGCGGTGGGTCCAACGTGCCTGATAGAGAGTGCAACCAAAGTTCGCCAGAGCGGTTGCTTCTTGGCTTGATCAAGTGCGGCTAGAAGCTTTGCAACATTTGCACCTGGAGTTCCATCTTTTTTCATAAAGAACTCACTCTTTGCAAGTTTGTTCTCATTTAAATCAAAAAGATCTGATTCATCCATAATAATCTTGGACTCAAGTAGTGCGACCGCTGCTTCATAACCCAGAACATCAATATCAAGGGCTGCACGTGATCCAATATAGTAAATACGCTCACGTAGCTGGGCAGGACAACTTTGTGTATTAGGGCAACGAATATCAACATCAGCCTCTGACATTGCTCGCAACTTTGACCCACACTCAGGACACTTCGTTGGCATGACAAATGCGCGCTCATTACCTGTGCGTCGCTGGATGACTGGCCCCAGTACTTCAGGAATAACATCGCCAGCTTTTCGAATAATTACAACATCGCCAATTAACACGCCTTTGCGAACGATTTCTTCAGCGTTATGAAGGGTTGCATTAGTAACTGTTGAACCTGCAACTTTAACTGGTTCCATAAAAGCAAATGGTGTTACGCGACCCGTACGACCAATGCTCACCTTTATATCTAGAAGCTTTGTTGTTACTTCTTCGGGTGGATATTTAAATGCAATAGCCCACTTAGGCGCACGGGATGTGAAGCCCAACTGCGCCTGCTCACTGATTGAATCGACCTTAATTACCACTCCATCAATTTCATGTTCAACATCGTGGCGGTGCTCTTCGTAGTATTTAACGAATTTCTCAACTTCAGCTCGGCTCTTACACACCTTAAAACGATCACTTGTTGGTAGTCCAAGTGAAGCCAATACGTCGTAGGCATTACTTTGAGATTCAAATGAAATACCTTCTCTGGCGCCCACACCATGAACAACAACTGAAAGAGGGCGTGATGCAGTTACACGTGGGTCTTTTTGACGTAGAGAACCAGCTGCACCATTGCGTGGATTAGCAAAGAGAGCTTTACCAGATTCCTCTAGCGATTCATTGAGTTCATTGAAGGCTGCAATGGGAAAAAACACTTCTCCACGAACTTCAATCAAATCTGGAGTCTTATCGCCTTTGAGCGCATGAGGCAGATTCTTAATTGTCTTAACGTTGAGTGTTACGTCTTCACCTGTAACACCATTGCCACGAGTCAACCCACGCACTAACTGACCTTTTTCATAGGTCAAATTAATTGCTAAGCCATCGACTTTAAGTTCGCACAAGTAAGTAGGTTTTGGAACTTCCTTTTCAACACGATCAAACCAGGTTGAAAGCTCATTACTATCAAATACGTTATCTAAGCTCATCATCTTTTCAATGTGATCACGCTGTTCAAATTGAGTAGCAAAACCTCCACCCACATGCTGTGTTGGTGAATCTGCCTCACGAAGCTCAGGGTGCTTTGCTTCAAGGGAAGTTAACTCTTTTAATAATGAATCAAATTCTGCATCAGTAAGAGTTGGTGCATCCAATACATAGTATTTAAATTGATGATCACGTATCTGCCCTATGAGCTAAATAACCATTGCTTGGCCAGTTGCTAGACCTAAAAGAGGATCATCTAATTGAGCAGTAAGTAGGGTTCCATCAAAGAAGTATGAACAAGGTAGGGCTGCACCATGCGCACGCACTTGGACAAAGCCGCGTTGTGGCTTCACTGCAACTGCAGGTCCACACCAGACTGCTCTCTCTCCACGCATAGTTGTAACCGCTAAATCTTCACGTGCACCAACTACAACGGTATTGCTCACAGGTTCAATTTTTAAAACAAATCGTGGTGAACCATCAGCTGTTGGAACAGTTAGTCCCAGACCCTTTCGCTGACCGATTGTGTATGTGTAAGCACCTTTGTGTTCGCCAATCTTTACACCATCTTGATCAACGATTGGACCTACTTCACTTCCCAAACGTTCTCGTAACCATCCTGCATTATCACCAGAAGGAACAAAACAAATATCGTGGCTATCTGGCTTTTGTGCAACAGCTAAGCCGCGCGCTTCTGCCTCTTTGCGAATATCAACTTTCGTTGTATCACCCAGTGGGAAAATGGCGCCTTCAATGAATGATCAACTGCTCGATGCAGTGTCTTTCCAGAATCAGAGATCTGAGTTCTTGCGTAGTGACCCGTTACAACACCATCAAAGCCCATGGCACGTGCACGATCTAGAACTGCTGCGAACTTAATCTTTTCATTACAACGCAGACATGGATTGGGTGTTCGCCCTGCTGCATACTCAGCTAAGAAATCTTCAACTACTCCATCATGAAACTCTTCAGCCATATCCCAGATATAAAAAGGAATTCCGATGACATCTGCAGCACGGCGCGCATCATGTGAGTCTTCAATCGTGCAACATCCACGGGCACCTGATCGATATTTCTGAGGATTGGAAGAGAGCGCTAAGTGCACACCAATAACTTCATGGCCCGCCTCAACTGCGCGGGCAGCAGCCACTGCTGAATCAACTCCACCGCTCATTGCTGCAATTAACCTCATGAAAGATTTGCCGCCCTTCCACGGGCAATTACATCAGGCAGTACTGACAGCGCGAAATCCACGTCGGCACTTGTGCTCGTAGCACCGAATGAAAATCGCAACGAAGACTGCGCGCTGACTTCATTATGTCCCATAGCAAGGAGCACGTGGCTGGCTTCATGAACACCTGCGCTGCAGGCCGATCCTGTTGAACAGGAGATGTTTTGTGCATCCATGAGAAGTAACAACGTGTCACTTTGTGTTCCAGGAAAAGTGACATTAACGATTCCAGGTAAGCGATTTGATTTCACACCATTGATAATTACTTCAGGAAGGGCAGATGTTATTCCTGCAATAAAGGAGTCGCGTAGTGCACTTACGTTGTGCCCATCATAATATTTGCTTTTAGAAGCTGCAGCAAAAGCAACAATTGCCGGTGCATTTAAAGTTCCGCTTCTAATTTCCCGCTCTTGTCCCCCGCCATGGAGCAGCGCTGGTATTTCAACTGCTCGACGCAAAATAAGTGCCCCAATTCCTAGAGGTCCTCCAACTTTATGGGCACTCAATGACATTGCATAAACGCCAAGACCGGCAAATGAAAGCGGGACTTTCTTAAAGCTTTGTGCAGCATCTGTGTGAACTGGAATCTCTCCAGCAATTTCAACAACCTTTGCAATCGGTTGAATCACTCCAGTTTCATTATTTGCATGCATGACACTAATGACAGCAATCTCATTACCTCTGGCAGCAACTAAATGAGTGAGAAACTCAAGATCTATGACGCCATCAGCGTTAACTGGAATCTGAATAATTTCAGCGGCCTCATGCACCTCTAACCAATGTGCTGGATCAAGGATTGCATGGTGCTCAATGGCACTGATTACTACAACGTGTTTGCCCTTATCGCGTCCTTGCCAATACAAACCTTTAAGCGCAGTATTATTAGCTTCAGTACCAGATGCAGTAAAGATGACTTCGCTAGGTAAGCAACCCACTTCTTTTGCAATTACTTCACGGGCATCTTCTAGAGTTTTTCGTGTTGCACGTCCATGTGCGTGCAAACTTGAAGGATTACCTAAGCGTGCTAACTGCCCAGTCATCCACGGCAAAGAGATCGCCCACAACACCAAAATCAGCTAATTCAAAGAGTGGAGCTTCTGGATCTTTATTTACCACCACAATGTTCTTGCTTGTTTGCATGCCAGCGCGGTGCTGAATTGCCCCTGAGATTCCACATGCAACGTAGAGCTGTGGGCTAACAGTTTTTCCAGTCTGACCTACTTGGTGAGAATGTGGATACCAACCGGCATCGGTTGCTGCGCGAGATGCACCTACTGCTGCTCCCAATGAATCTGCAAAGGCTTCCACCGATGCAAAATCTCCATTTGTTCCGCGACCACCTGAGACAACTATGTTGGCCTCAGTTAACTCTGGACGACCACCCTTTACTGGAGGTTGTGAAGAAGTAATCGTTGCTTTCTTGGAACCATCAGAAACCGGTGCAGTTGTATTTTCAATCAAAGGAGTCGCCGCAACAAAGTTTGCAGTTATGGTGTTAGGGCGCACGGTAATTATTGCTGTGCCTTTGTTGACCTTTGAGTGAACAGTTGTTGATCCACCGAAAACTAACTGAGTTGCAGTGCAATCTGCAGCAACATCAACAGCATCGGTAATAATGCCAATCTTTAACTTCATTGCCACACGGCCAGCAACTTCCTTACCAAAGGCGTTTGAAACAACTAAAACTGCCGATGGCGTACTTTGCCCAATGACATGTGCAAGCGCATCTGCACAAGCTGCAACGCCATGCTTTGTAAAGTCATCTGATTCAATAACAAGTATTTTTGTGACAGGTCCCTGATTAATGGAGGCTGCATACGCAGCGCCTTTTCCAACAGGTGCTAAAACTAGTGCGGTTACTTCACCAATAACTGCGCCAGCTGTTGCTATTTCGACCGTTGCTTTAGTTGCCTTTTCGCCAGCAAAATCAGCCAGAATTAATACAGTGCTCATATCAACTTCTTCTCACTCAAGAAATCAACAAGTTTTTGACCAGCTGATCCATCATCTGTGACAACAACGCCAGTAGCACGTGGCGGACGTGGAGCTGCATCAATTACTGCAGACCATGATTTTGTAAATTCTGTGCCAGTACTAGCAAAGTTACGGACATCAATATTTTTTTTCTTCGCTGCCATAATGCCTTTAAAGGATGGGTAGCGAGGCTCATTGATTTTTTCGACAACACTTATCACACAAGGAAATTCTCCATGGACTTCATCAACCCCGGCTTCGGTAACGCGAGTAATCGATACCTTCTTACTTGCTGGATCTACATCAACTTTCGACGCAAAAGTTAACTGGGCCCACCCCAGCTTTTCACTCATCATTGCTGGAACAACGCTCATACGAGCATCTGTTGACTCAGTTCCACAGATAACGAGGTCGTACCCCCCTTTGAAAATCACATTAGCTAATGTTTCAGCCGTAACAACTGCATCTGCACCAGCTAGAACTACATCGCTAATTAAAATCGCATCATTTGCACCCATAGATAGTGCTTTTCGCACGGCTTCAGTTGCGCGCTCTGGTCCCATTGAAATGACAGTGACTGTGTTAGCCCCACCTTCTTCATTTCCACCATGTGCGTCTGCAATTCGAAGTGCTTCTTCAACGGCGTATTCATCTAAGTCATTGAGGACAGCATCAACGTTGGCGCGATCAAGTAATCCGCCAACCATCTTCTTTTCAGCCCAAGAATCTGGGACCTGTTTGATGCAGACTGCGATCTTCATGTGCCAATGTTACTGGCCAGTAACCAGAAAGGCGAACTAAATCTCAGATTTCACGCATGATTTGCCAACACGTAACCTCAAGGATTACTTGAGTCTTTTGGGGTAACCGACCCTGTGAGCCATGAGTCCGAAAATGCGCATTGCAATCGTCACAGAGTCATTTTTGCCTCAGATCAATGGTGTCACTAACTCTGTTTTGCGGGTTCTTGAGCATCTTAAGAGTGAAGGCCATCAAGCCTTAGTCATTGCCCCTGAAAGTATTGATGCTCCCCGCGAATATGCCGGCTTTCGTATCAAACGTGTTCCAAGCCTTGAAATGAAAGGCCTAATCCCCCTTGGCTTTCCCCAAAGAGCATTAGAGCCATTGATCGATGGATTTGCGCCAGATGTCATTCATTTAGCTTCGCCGATCTTTCTTGGCAAATACGCAACCAAAATTGCACAGAATCTCAATATTCCCACTTTATCAATCTATCAAACCGACGTTGCAGGATTTGCCCGTCATTATGGTTTAACTGTTGCTCATAATTCACTCAAAAAGTGGGTTGCAAAGATTCACTCTTCCAGTGATCGCACTTTGGCCCCTTCGGCTTGGTCTTGCAAAGACTTAGAACAAAGCGGAGTTAAGAATGTGCACTTATGGCAACGCGGTGTTAACGCAGCCAAGTTCTCTCCAGACAAGCGTGATATCGATTTGCGATGTGATCTTTTAGGTTCACGGCCAGATCGCAAAATCATTGGCTACGTTGGACGCCTTGCAAATGAGAAGCGAATAGATGATCTTAAAGTCTTAGATATTAGAGATGATGTTCAGTTGGTAATCGTTGGTGATGGTCCAGCACGCTCACGCTTGGAAAAGCACCTACCTAATGCTCGCTTTGTTGGTTATCAAAGTGGTGAGGATTTAGCTCGCTACTACGCATCACTAGACATTTTTGTTCACACAGGTGCGCACGAAACTTTTTGTCAATCCATTCAAGAAGCTCTCGCCTCGGGTGTTCCAGTCATTGCACCTAACTCTGGTGGTCCATTGGATCTGGTCAAGCATGGCTGGACCGGTTATCTCATTAACACTGCAGATTCGGTTGCCCTTAATCAGAACGTTAATAATCTATTAAATAAGCATGAGCCAGTAATCTTGCGCGAACGCACACGCGCATCAGTTATTGATAACACATGGGACCTCGTTAATGAGCAGCTCATGAATCACTACCGAGAATTAATCCAACTCTCAGATCAGAGAATGAAGGAGAATGTCGCATGAAGATAGTTCACATCGCCAATTTCTATGGTCCAAAATCTGGTGGAATAAAAACGACTCTTCATCAATTAGGTACGGGCTACGTAGCTCGTGGTCACTCATTTACATACATCGTTCCTGGCACAGGCTTCTACTGTGAAGAATCAACAAGTGGCACCAAAATTACGATGCCTTCCATTGAAATTCCTTTTAGCGGTGGTTACCGCATCATTCGCAATAATCGCGATGTCAAGAAACTTCTCATCACACTCAAGCCAGATGTATTAGAGATTTCAGATCGATTTACCCTCTCAAAGATTGGTGCTTGGGCCGGTCAGCGAAATATCGCAGCAGTTGTTTTTAGCCACGAAACTCTAAGTGGATTAGCAAAGAACTACTTTCCTTTCTCCCTGAAGCGCATTGTAGATTGGCATAACCGCAGACTTTCATCGCGCTTTAAGCACGTAATTACAACTACTGAGTTTGCGTCAAAAGAGTTTGAAGAGATAAAAACCACAAATCTTGTCAGAGTCCCATTGGGTGTTGATTTAGATAAGTTCTCACCGTATTTGCGTAACGAAGAATTCCGGAATGATTTATTGCAAGGTGCGCAAGTTCTACTCATTCACTGCGGGCGTATGTCTCGGGAGAAACACCCAGCCCGTTCAATTGAAGCGTTGAAGGTTTTAATTGAACGCGGAATTAATGCTCGTCTGATTTACGTGGGTATTGGCCCTATGTATGTAGATTTGCGTGAGAAGAGTAAGAACCTGCCAGTTACCTTTCTTGGCTATATTGCCGATCGTGAACGCCTTGCTGAAATCCTTGCGTCGGCAGATGTTTCACTTGCGCCTGGTCCAATTGAAACTTTCTGCTTAGCAGCCCTTGAATCACTGGCTGCTGGGACACCTGTGGTTGCATCTAATACAAGTGCAGTGGGTGAATTCCTTCTGATTAATTCTTCTGAACCAGTTGGGGCCGTGGCGGGTAATACTGGACATGAATTTGCAAATGCCATTGAGCAAGTACTTGAAATGCGCAAGGACCCCAAACTGCCTCAGCGTTGCTTCCATCAAGCAGAGAATTTTCCATGGAGCGCAACACTTTCTTTAATGCTCAAGCTTCATGGCGATAGTCAAGAAGTTAAAAGAAGATTACGGGCGGCATAAGTGGAGCGCGTCGCAACCTTCGCAGTATTGGGAGATAGCGCCGCATCTGGTGTCGGCGACACCGATAGCAATGGCATTTCACGGGGTTGGAGTTACTACTTAGCTAAAAACTTTACAGACCCGCTAGTTTATGTGAATTTTTCTCGCCCAGGTGCAAAGTCAGATGAAATCCTTCATGATCAACTTCCTAAGGCAATCTTGCACTCCCCCTCAATAACGGCAGTAATCGTCGGCGGAAATGATGCCCTCCGAAATGGTTTTTCTCCAGAGCATCTGCATCACAATCTTCGAAGCACGATTAAACAACTCAAGGCTATTGGCTCTGAAGTTCTACTCCTGCAATTACATGACCCCACATTGATTGTTCCTATGCCAAAGACTTTAGGCACTGTATTGCGCCGGCGCATTAATGCAGTCAATCAAGTTACTCAAGCAATTGCTGCAGAGTTTGGGACAGAGATCTTAAGAACCCGTGAGCTTGAAGGTATCTATGAAAGAAAAGTTTGGCATATTGATCGAATGCACCCATCTAAGTTTGGTCATCAATTATTGGCACATCATTTCCGTGAAATTTTGAGCAAGCGATGGGAAATATCTCCCATTCACCTTGAACCCATCGTGATAAAACCAAAAGCTGAATCAATCAAATGGATGCTAAGAAATGGAACTCCTTGGTTTCTCAAACGCTCAGTAGATTTACTACCCGCTGCCATTTACCTAATTGCTTGTGAACACTTACGAAAGCTTTTTCGCCCAAGTGCTCATGCAAGCGCTGTGATTTATTACCCAGAGTTTGTAAATCACCGAGAAGCGGGCTTACTCGAAGTATTTGAAGAACGGGTATCGTAATCCAAAGCCTGGTAAATCACAGCCATCATTATGCCTACCCACAATGCGCAAGTCTGGTCAGTTATCCGTACTAGGTAGTAATCGACCTAATCAAGTAAAGTAACAAATGTGTTAGCAGTTATCGCTCCGGGGCAGGGTTCCCAAACTCCAGGAATGTTTAATTCGTGGGTAACTAATCCCGTTTTTTATGAGCTTCTATCCAGATGGTCGATGCGCATTGATTTAGATTTAATAAAGCTTGGCACAAGCGCCGACGCCGATGAAATCAAAGATACCGCCAATGCCCAACCACTTATCGTTGCTGCTTCTTTGTTAGGTGCTCACGCACTTGGAATCAAGAATTTTGCATACGTATCCGGTCACTCTGTTGGTGAACTAGCAGCAGCGGCAATCAGCGGTGCCATCTCAGATGAAGATGCTCTGCGATTAGTACGAGCACGTGGAATAGAAATGGCTAAAGCTGCAGCACTCTCCCCTGCTGGAATGTCTGCGGTATTAGGTGGAGATCGCGAAACCGTTTTGAATAAGCTTGTTGAACTCAATCTTGTCGCCGCGAACGATAATGGTGGTGGACAAATTGTGGCTGCCGGTGATTTAGCTGCCCTTGCCTCTCTTTCAGAAAACCCACCTGAAGGGGCACGAATTCGAGCGCTAGCTGTTGCTGGCGCGTTTCACACTAGTTTTATGACACCTGCCATTGAACCTTTGCGCACACTTGCTGCAACCATCTCAACTGCGCCAACATCAATCTCAGTCATTTCCAATAAAGACGGTGAAGTTGTCACAGATGGAGCACAGGTACTCACTCGCATCGTTAGCCAGATAGCTAATCCGGTGCGCTGGGATCTATGCATGGAGGCGATGAAAAAACTCGGCATAACGGGTGTGATTGAATTGCCACCAGCTGGAACTCTGGTTGGCTTGCTCAAGCGCGGTGCTCCAGAGATCGAAACATTCGCTCTTAAGAGTGCAGATGACCTATCTGCTGCTAAAGAATTCGCAGGAAGGCACGCATGATGATCAAGACATCACCAACGACTAATAGTGCGATCCTCTCTGTTGGTTCTTATCGCCCTAAGCGTTTAGTGCCTAACTCTGAAATCGTTGATCGTATTGAATCAAGTGATGAATGGATTCAACAGCGCACAGGAATCGAATCACGCCGCTTTGCTGGCCCTGATGAAACCGTCATAACTATGGCAAAAGCTGCATGTGAAAGTGCACTCAAGCGAGCTAAGTTAACTATGGCTGATATTGATACTGTGATTCTGTCTACAATTTCCTATCCCTATCAAGCACCAAGTGCTGCAACTGAACTCATTAATGAACTTGGTAATCCAAAAGCTGCAGCTTTTGATATCAGCGCAGCCTGTGCTGGCTTTTGTTATGGCGTTGGAATGGCAAGTGATTTAGTGCGCGGCGGAACATCGAAAAATGTTTTGGTAGTTGGTGTTGAAAAGCTCTCTGACTTTACTGACCCAGATGATCGCGCAACTGCATTTATCTTTGCCGATGGTGCCGGCGCTGTTGTCGTGGGACAAAGTGCAGAAGCAAAAATTGGT
>JAPLBK010000159.1 GCA_026392775.1 Actinomycetota bacterium | reverse complement strand
CTCATCAGGGACAGTGTCATAGTGAAGATCCCAGTGCTCATAAGCAACATTGTTGACACCAACAACGTTAACGTTCTGGATTGCCTTGAGCTTTGCTACACCGTCAGCAGTTGCCTGACCTGAGTAAACATCAAGCTCTCCGTTTGCAAGAGCCTGTGCAGCAGCTGTTCCGTCACCGATGAACTTGAAAACAACCTTATCGATTGTTCCGCTCATGGCTGGGCCTGAGTTGTACTTAGCATTCTTAACAAGTGTTACAGATGTCTTTGCAACTGCGCTCTCAAGGATGAATCCACCGTTACCTACTAGAAGCAATGGGTTTGTCTTTGAGTCAACCGTTGTGATTGTGTAATCATTTGTCCAGACTTTACCCATCTTTGTAAGAAGAGCTGTGTCCTTGCTTGTGAAAGCCTTAACAAAGCGAGCACGAGCTGCTTCGTTTTCAGCAACAGTTCCAAGCTTTGTCGCTCCTTCAGCCATCAATACAAGAGTGTGAACTGGAGATGGTCCTGGACCATATAGATCCCAGTTAGCAATCTTCTTCTTGAACTGAAGAGTTACAGTCATCTTGTCTGCAGAGAGAACTGGTTCTCCAACAATGTTATCGGCATAAACGCCTGAGTATCCAAGACCGTTGAATGCTGGAGCAGTCTTCTTGTCTTTTGGATCTCCTAGGCCTGCTGCCTTTGAATAAGCATCGCTGCTCAAGACGTGTGAAAGTAGAAGGTCTTCTCCAGTAATTGGAGTTCCATCTGACCAAACACGGCCTGGGTTAACAGTCCATGATGTGCGGAAATCTGTTGCTGTGTTCTTTACGATCTTGTATGAACCAAATACTGAGTTCTTAACAAGCTCTTTCTTATTGTTGTAATAGCTAAAGCCAGCACCTTGTAGGTAACCAACTGCAGAACAGGTTGTTGAGTTTGTAGCTGAAAGGCTGCAGTTCAAACCTGTGATTGGGTTAGTTTCATGCAAGATAACTGTTGAGCGAGTTGCAGCTTGAGCTGGTGTAAGCAGTGAAACTGCCAACGCCGCTGTTGCTGCAGCTGCAAGCGCAAACTTTGCGCTACGTGTGAACTTCATAGATCCTCCTCGAGGGATAAGTAAAAGCGTCTGTGGAGAGTCGACCTGCCCCATAGGCGCTTTTGGTGGTGAGAGTCTGCCCGAATTGAGCGTATTAGCGCAACAGGAGAATGATTTGCATGAGCGTGGGATTTGTAACGATGATCGTAATAAAGAAGGTATGTGGGTCTGGCGAAGGGGTGATTTTTAGCTGGCCTTACGGGCTGCCTCGATTTTGGCAGTAGTGAGTCGAGGGGCGGCCAAGGCCCAAAGAATCAGACCTAGGACCACACCAAATAGGTAAGGGGCGCGCAAAGCGTTTTCGCGGGAGAGCACAAGAGTGAGTGCACTAACTAAGCCTCCCCCTACAAACATCCCAATGGGAATTGAACCCCAGGCAAAGAATCGATAGACGCTATTTACACGGCCCAATAAATGAGTGGGGATGATGCTTTGTCGAAGTGAGACAGTGATCGTGTTCCATAAAATTGCAAAAAAAGTTTCAAAGACAACAACAACCCACACCACTTGCCATGTTGTTGTTAAAGCAGTGATCAATGAGCCAATAGGTGCGGCAGCAAGGGTCATTGCAAGTGAGCGACCACTTCCAAGCTTTGCAGAGATTTTTGGAGCGAGTAATCCCCCAATCGTTCCGCCCACTGCGCCAGCTGTGCCAAGGAGTGCAAAAGTAAATACTGATGTTTCTAACACTTCTTGTGCAAACAAAATAAAGGTTGCTCCAATCATGGTGCCCAGACCATTCATTGATCCCAAAATTATTGCCATCGGGCGAAGTAATGGATGGGCCCACAACCACGCATAACCTTCTTTAATCTCTGCTTTGAAATTTAT
>JAPLBK010000031.1 GCA_026392775.1 Actinomycetota bacterium | reverse complement strand
GTTTTGCAGGCATCGCTCACAGCTTTAGAGCGATTTCCTTTTGCCAACATGACATGTGAGCCGCCCTTGGATTGGAAATACTCAACATAGGAATCCATGCGACCTGCAGTTGTTGGGCCAAAAGAACCTGAGGCATAACCGACAGGAGTCTTTGCAGGACCTGCGTAATAGACGGCGTATTTCTTTAGATACTCCGGCATCGGAGCACCGCCATCTATCGCTTCTTTAATCTTTGCATGTGCTAAATCACGAGCAACTACTAATGTGCCAGTCAAAGAAAGTCGAGTCTTTACCGGGTATTTAGAAAGCTGGGCCCGGATAGCTTCCATGGATTGATTTAAATCAATGGCCACGACGTCGTCATTTAAATGCTCATCTGTTGTCTCAGGCAAGAAATGAGCTGGATCTTGCTCTAATTGCTCAAGGAATATGCCCTCTTTAGTGATCTTGGCCTTGGCCTGACGATCGGCAGAACAGGAAACTGCGATAGCGATAGGAAGAGATGCACCATGTCTAGGTAAGCGGACAACTCGAACATCGTGGCAGAAGTACTTTCCACCAAATTGCGCGCCGATTCCAAGTGTTCTAGTCAGCTCTAGTACCTGTTGTTCTAATTCAAGGTCACGGAAACCATGACCGGTTGCCGCATCACCAGAAGTTGGCAGGGAATCCAAATACTTAGTGCTAGCTAGCTTGGCGGTTTTGACGGTGTGCTCGGCGCTAGTTCCACCGATGACAATTGCTAAGTGATACGGCGGACAAGCCGCCGTTCCAATAGAGCGCAGTTTCTCATCCAGCCAGGCCATAAAGGCCTTGGGATTGAGAATCGCTTTAGTCTCTTGATAGAGGAAAGACTTGTTAGCACTTCCGCCGCCTTTGGCGATGAATAAGAAGTTGTATTCATCGGCGTGATCGCTGTCGGCATAGATTTCAATCTGGGCTGGCAGGTTGTTGCCGGTGTTCTTCTCTTCCCAGGTTGTCACTGGTGCCAGCTGTGAATAGCGCAGATTCAAATTAGTGAAGGCATCATAGATACCTTGCGAGATGGCGACTTCATCATTAGATGTGGTTAATACGTATTGACCTTTTTTAGCCATGACAAGGGCCGTGCCAGTGTCTTGGCACATCGGCAAGATTCCACCAGCAGATATATTGGCATTTTTTAATAAATCGGTTGCAACAAAGCGATCATTAGGGGAGCTTTCAGGATCTGTGATGATATTTGCTAGCTGCTGTAAGTGATCAGGGCGCAAGTAATGTGAAATATCGTGGATTGCCTCAGCCGTTAGCTTTGTGAGCGCCTCTGGTGCTACTTCTAAAAACTCTTTATCGCCTAGCTTTACAACGTTCACACCCTCTTTGCTCACAAGACGGTATTTAGTCTCATCTTTTCCTAGGGGGAGAAGTTGTGAGTAGGAAAAAGTAGGCGACATTGTTTTTTACTTCGCCGCCGGCTTTGCAGAATCTAATTTCTTCTTGGCGCCATCTAGCCATTCCTGACAGATCTTGGCTAGCTCTTCACCGCGCTCCCAGAGCTTGAGTGATTGCTCAAGTGTGGCACTGCCATCCTCAAGGGATTCAACAACCTCGGCTAACTCATCTCGGGCAGCTTCATAAGAAATCTTCTTTTCACTCATGGGCTAAATCTACTCCTTTGCATTATTCGGCGTCACTGTGGCATTGGTCTCGCCCTTTGCAAGGCGCAAGCGCAATACATCGCCTGCTTTTAACTTCGTTGCATCACGGGCAATATCACCATTGGCTAACTGAACTACTGAGTAACCACGATCCAAGGTGGCCTGCGGTGATAGCGCTCTCACTCGGGCCTTGATTTGAACTAACTCTTCTTTCGCCAATTTCACATGGCTGGCAAAGGAGCGATGGGCTCGCTCTCTTAGCGCCACAATGATTTCAACTCTAGATGTAATGATTACATGCGGATCCTTCATCACAGGGCGATCTTTGAAGGATTTAATGCGGGTGGATTCCATTTCAATGCGGCCCAGCAAAGTGCGACGGGCTCTATCGGTCAGCTTTGAAATCATCTCTATCTCTTGCGCTATATCTGGCACTACCCGCTTTGCAGCATCGGTGGGAGTAGATGCTCGAAAATCTGCAACCAGATCAAGTAGCGGTGAATCCTTTTCATGGCCGATAGCGCTAACAATGGGAGTTAAACAGGATGCAGCAAGGCGCACCAATGACTCATCGCTGAAGGGCAGTAGATCTTCAAAGGATCCACCGCCTCTAGTAATGATGATTACTTCCACATCATTATTTGCCTCTAGCTCGCGCAGTGCTTCTGATACTTCAGATACTGCAGCAGCTCCTTGGACAGTTACTTCACGGATTTCAAATTCAACGCTGGGCCAGCGGCGCTTAGCGTTTTCAACAACATCTTTTTCGGCATCGGTGTTGCGACCGCAAATTAAACCAATCTTTTTTGGTAGCAGCGGCAAACTAACTTTGCGATCTGAATCAAATAACCCTTCAGAGGCAAGTAGTGTTTTTAGCGCTTCAAGG
>JAPLBK010000086.1 GCA_026392775.1 Actinomycetota bacterium | reverse complement strand
CCACCATGCCAAAATCCTTCAGCAGCTAACTCTTGATAGGGACGGATTTTCCAATCATCTTGCTTGAGTGCAATTTCGTGGGCTTGTCCGTCAACGTAACCAGCAAAGTCTTCTGCTGGCCAACCAAGGCGGAGCAGTGATTGTTTAATCTGTCCGCGCTGACTTGGCAACACAGCAATAGTTTCTTTATCAATACGGGCACCAAGTAATGGTTGAATCTTTTTGGCACGAATGACTTCTTCAAGAACTGCTGAATCTGTTGTAACAAGGATTAATCCATGGATGGGATCTGCTTCCAGACGCAGGCGCCCATAGCGCGACATTGTTTCTGCTACGTCTATTAATATTGAGTGCGGTACGGCATAACGTGAATATTTAATCAAAGTATCAATTACTTGCTCAGCATCATGGCCGGCAGCGCGTGCATTCCATAAGCCAAGTGGAGTGAGACGATAGGTGTGAATGTGTTCAGGGGAACGCTCTAACTCAGCAAAAGGTGCAATTGCACGCCGACACTCTGTAGAAAGCGGATGATCGATATCTAACAGCAGCGTTTTATCGCTTTGGACGATTAACGGGCCATCAGTCATCTAATAAGTCCTTAATTAATGCATGTAATAACTTGCTTCGAATCTCAAGAACGCTGATATCGACCCATTCATGGGCCGCGTGCGCACCAGCACCAATTGCACCTAGACCATCTAGAACTTGGGCACCAGCAGCTGCTGCGAAATTGCCATCACTAGCTCCACCAACGGATGCGTGACCTAGAGGGGGCATTCCTAGCTCTTTAGCAACTTTCTCTGCACGCTCATAGAGGGCCATTGTTGAAGAAGTCTCAAGAGGTGGGCGGTTAAAGCCACCAGTGATTTCATAACGTGCCTGAGCATTAACGGCCTTCAAATTCTTTATTGCACTATCCACGCGCTTTAAATCATCCATTGAATACGAGCGAATATCTATATCAAGCACAGCTAAATCTGGAACTGTGTTTGTTGTGTTACCAGCACGCAACATTGTTGGAACTACAGTGGTTCCGTGCTCCTTATTTTCTAAAGCAGCGACTGCGATGATTGCATGGGCAATCTCAACCGTTGAGTTAATACCTTTTTCTGGCTCAAGACCAGCATGTGATGCCTTACCGTGAATCTTAATTTGATACATCGCTGTGCCCTTACGGCCAGTCTTAACCATTCCATTAAGTGATGCCTCTAAGACTAAAACCGCTTTCGCTTGAGCAGAGATTTGCTTAATAAACTCTTTACTTGTAGTACTTCCAGTTTCTTCATCTGTGGTTGCAACTAAGGCAGCCGAACCAGTAATGCCCTTCATCGCATAGAGCCCTTGAATAAATCCTGCTTTCATATCAAAAATTCCAGGACCAGTTGCTTTAGTTCCTTCTACTTTCCATAGCGGTGTGAAAGAGCCTTTAGGCCAGACCGTATCCAAGTGAGCCAACACAACTACTTCCGGATTATTAGCGCCCCACCAAAAAACGGGACGACCATTGACTTCACGGATTTCTGCAGGAGTCCCAAGAATTGTTGCCGCAAGATCACTTGCTAATCGCACTACGTCCTGGCAGGCCGCTAAATCTTCAGTTGGAGATTCCAACTTCACGAGAGCTTCAAGGGCGGACAACATGGGTTAATCCTATAGTGGTGCAACGCCGGTGATGCGGGGAATTCTAAAGGACTGAACTTCACCAGTTGCATGGTCACGAGCTAGTAAGGCACCAGCGCTGACACGTATTGGGTCAATGATGCGGTGGGTGACTGCGCCATTGTTATCGGCATATCCAATAGAAAGTGATTTCTCCTCAATGATGTATTTATTGACTAAATCCATAGTTTCATTTGCGCTTGTGCGGGGCAGAGCACCTAAAGCTTCATTGGCTGCTTGGCGCAAATGAGTTTGCTTGTGAGTAGATTTTTCACCAGTGCGTATTGCTCGAATTGCAGCGCTTAAATTCTCTGCTGTTGGTATTTCAATTTCACCAATGACTCGTGGTGGTCGTGGTTTAGTCACTGCGCGATTTGATCGTGGACCAGTGAGCATAATTCCAGTTGCTGATTCACCTGCAGGCAGATATCCAGCTTCACGCAAAATACGCATGGTGTCTGTTGCATCATGATCACAAATAACCACTTCTGGTGCAATCCGACGTAGTTCAAGAATCTCTAATCTCTTATCATTCATAATCTGAGAAATAAGCGCTGTGTCTTCACAACGAATAAAGGCAGATGTGTTTCCAACACGTAACTTGCCATGCTTTTTAGAAACATCACTAATCAAGTACTCCAAAGGTTGTGGCATGGGAGTCTTAGAGGTTTTAGTTAAGAAGACCTTAATCTCATCTCCAGTTTTGCCATGATCAAGTGCTCGGCGAATCGTTGCTTCGCTAAAGCGATAAACAGTTGCACCACCACGGCTTTCAATATCGGCCATCATGGCTAGTTGCTGTGAAATTTCATGTTCAAGTGGGCCTGGCGCAATTGCAGTGTTATCGCTCTGAATCAAAATATGGTCAACGGTTTTAGGTAGATCTTCATTAATGATTGCTAAATCTTCTCCGCTTAAAAAATCAGCGCCATATTTAGATATTGCGCCTTGCCCAGTAATACCAAGCCATTCAGCTTCACGCAGAGTCCAGCTGGCTAGCTCTTCTTGCAGTGAAGAATTGCGGCGCACAGGAGCACGCCAAGCGATTACTTCATTAAATGAAGCAAGTTCAGGTGCAATACCTTGGTTCTCTTTGAGAATGGAGAGACTTAAGGCACGGACTTTTGATGCATTCACACGGTCTAGCTCAGGGCCTAACGCTGCAACATTCTTAGACTCCGCGCGACCAACTAGCCCGCTGACTCTGGAAGTAATGAGCCATTGCGAAGCAAGAACTTGCCAACGATCTGCTGGAGTTTGCATCAACCAGATATCAAATCTATTACTTGGCATTATTCGATCTTGGGCATCAAAGCTTATGAGTGAGGCAAGATATGCAAGCTCAGTAATAAAAGCTGTACAAGATTCATCAACACCTAAGTGATTAGAAAGAATCTTTAAATCACGCACACCTAAACCGCCAGCACGTAGTGCATCAGATGGCTCATCAGCCCAGAAATTAAGCAGTTCTTCCACCCAGCGCAAAACGGTGGAGATATTTGCAATGGCTGCAAGATTAATTTGTCGTTCATCACGCTTTGCGCCCTTTAGTTGTGGCTGAACAATAAAGTTTTCTTTATGAACTTTGCCACCACGCAGATGTATTGCTAATTCACGAGGCAAAATGACAGTTCTCTGATCAAGAGGCACAAGGAATTTTTGTTCTAGCAACCAAGCAACTCCAGGACCAGGATTCTTGATATCTCCTACGCTTCCGCGCGGAGGTCCCCAGATTAATCTTTCTAAGACTTTCTTTGCCTCAGGTGGTGCTTTTTCAATTTCCGTTATCTTAATTTTTACAACAGATGCAGGGCCAAGTCCTGCAGGTTCATTACCTATTACATCTCGCAACTGCGACGGCAGGCGCATTCCATCATCGGATGGATAAACCAGACCAATTAAAATTAAGTGATCTAGCGCGCAAGATGCGGCTTTATCTGTGATTGCAACAATGCTTTTCAATGAAAAAGGTTCATTGAGCGCTGCAGCAGCTTCTAATACTTGAAACTGCCAATGATTGAGTGAATCAATTGCACGGGCCAAACTAGGTGAAGAGCACGCACGAACTGCAAGGGATGCAATATCTGGTGGTACTGGAGTTACCAAATCTGGGCGGGCAGTAAATAACTCTAGAAAGGCAGCATCATCGACACTACGTAAGTAGTCGGAGAAGGAGCGCATTTCCATAACTTGCCTACATTACTGGCATTTAGCGTTTAAGGGTTAATCAACGTCGCTTTCCACGCGGAGTCAACCAAGTTCCTAGGGCAGCAACTCTGACAACGACGGGGGAGACAATCTTGGCTAAATGGCGGGCACGGCGAAAGTCATGAATTGGCCAACCTTCAGCCATTGCTCGTAATGACAAAATCGCATCTGGATTAATCGCTGATGGGTGACCTACACATTGCAGTAATGGAAAATCATTATGACTATCTGAATATGAATAACAATCATCAAGGTTTAAACTCTTTTGCTGAGCTAGTTCACGAACGGCAACAGCTTTTTCTTTTCCATGTAGTAGCAGTCCAAGCATCGCACCCGTGTATTTGCCATCTTTTGTTTCAGCTTTGCTACCCAGTGCGCCAGTAAAACCTAATCTCTTTGCAATGAGCACTGCCATGTCTTCAGGAGCGGCAGTCACCAGCCATACGTCTTCACCTGCCGATAAATGCTTTTGGGCAATATCGATTGTTCCTTGCCAAAGTGCTGGTGAAACATATTGATCGTAAATCTCTTGAGCGATCTTTTCTATGTCTTCAACGCTGTGACCACCAATAAAATCTGTGGCAGCATCTTGAAAACGTTTGATCTCTTCTTTATTTTCTTTACCTGTGAGACGAAATCTAAGGTTGGCCAAAACGAATCGGGAAATATCCTTCTTTGTGAAATATCCACGCTGATACATACCCTTACCCAGGAAGTAGAGGGTTGAGCCACGAATCAGGGTGTTATCTACATCAAAAAAGGCTGCTCGCTTAGCGGTGAGTGCCATGTCACTACCTTAACGAAGTTGCATCAATTAGGACGCTTTATGCTTTACCTATGAGTTCAACTGTCCATGTCCTGCGCCACGGTGAAGTAGAAAATCCCAACAAGATTCTCTATGGCCGCCAACCCGGCTGGGGTCTTTCTGTGCGTGGGCAAGAAATGGCAAATACATTGGGCGATTGGTCTCGCACCATTGATCTAGGCGCTTTGCATGTTTCCCCGTTGCAGCGGGCCCAAGAAACAGCAGCTCCAATAGCTGCTGCTCATAACATTGCAATTACAACTGATGAGCGTCTAATTGAAGCGGCAAATGTTTTTGAAGGAAAACCTTTTGGTGTTGGTGATGGTATTTTGAAGCATCCATCTTCATGGCCTCACTTGTGGAACCCATGGAGACCATCATGGGGCGAACCATATGAGGAACAAATCAATCGAATGCTGGCTGCAATCTTTGCTGCACGCGATGCAGCTAATGGCAAAGATGCAATTGTTGTTTCACATCAACTGCCAATTTGGATTCTAAGAAGTGCAATTGAGAATCGCAGATTGCTACATGACCCACGCCGTCGTGAGTGCTCACTCGCCTCTGTCACAAGTGTCCATTTTGATGATGAAGGATTAATCTCAGGTCTTACATACTCTGAACCAGCACGGCATTTATTACCAAAGAAGAATTGATGAAATCAGGATTTAAAGCCCTAGTTCTTGTGGCTATTGCGCTGTTGCTCACTTCCTGTGGAGGTGGTGGAAGTTCGAGCTCGCAAGAATCTTTTGTTTCTGGAAATGGCTCTATGACTTACATTGATCCAGAAAAGAGAATCGAAGCACCACCGCTGTTTGGAATGACTTTATCTGGTACGAACTATAGATTTGAAGTTGGCAAGGTAGCAGTCGTAAATGTTTGGGCATCGTGGTGTTCACCATGCAGAGCAGAAGCACCCGCACTTGTTGCTCTTGCAAATAAATATAGTGAGGTTGCCTTTATAGGAATTTTGACCCGTGATAATCCTGCAACTGCTGAGGCTTTCCAGAGACGTTTTTCACTCCCATATCCAACACTTATTGATGATTCCTTACTTATTGGCTTTAAGGGCTCACTTGCAGCAAATGCAATTCCTACAACGGTAGTGATAGATAAGGCTGGCAAAGTCGCCGCACGTATATCTGGCGCAATCACTGTTGCCTCTCTTACAGATTTAATTGAGCGGGTGAGTGGCGAATGAAAGATATTTTCGTAGAACAAATCATGAGCGGATTTCTCATTACGGCGCTGCCGGTGGCTTTTATTGCAGGTGTAATTTCTTTTCTTTCTCCCTGCGTATTGCCACTTGTTCCGGGTTACTTGTCCTTTGCTGCGGGCTTTTCACTAAATCGTGGCAAAGTATTTCTCGGTTCAATTCTATTTGTCCTTGGATTTAGCGTTGTATTCATTTCATTCGGTGCAATTTTTGGTGGCTTAGGCAACCGCTTAGTTGCAAATGAAGATTTCATTTCCAGAGTTCTAGGTTTGACCACGATATTTCTTGGTTTTATATTTCTTGGTAAATTCCCTTTCGCCCCAACATTTCGTCCCAGAATTAAAACAAATGGCGGATTAATCGGCGCACCAATTTTAGGATTTCTCTTTGGTGTGGGCTGGACACCATGTATAGGTCCAACATTAGCCGCGGTTCAAACTTTAGCTTTTCAAGAATCAAGTGCATCACGCGGAGCATTTTTGTCTCTGGGTTATTGTTTAGGATTAGGTCTACCCTTTATAGCTTCAGGTGTTTTCTTAGACCGATCAGAGAAACTGCGTAAGTATTTAGTCAAACGCGGAGGTTTGATTTCAAAAATTGGTGGAGTCTTTCTCATAGCTATTGGTTTACTAGAAGTCACTGGCTTGTGGGGCCAGCTGATGAACTCAATGCGCTCCCTTATCTCTGATTTCATTCCGGTGCTTTAAATGAGCCAAGAGATACAAGTCCCTGAGCTTGGAAGCGTTGGCCTGCTTCGTTATGGCTGGCGTCAAATAACAAGTATGCGCACAGCACTCATTCTTTTACTATTACTTGGCGTTGCATCGATACCTGGTTCACTTATTCCCCAGCGCACACAAAACCCCATCAAAGTAGGTGAATACTTCAAGAACTCACCTGGGCTTTCTAGATGGATGGATCAGTTCTCACTCTTTGATGTTTATGGATCTCCATGGTTTAGTGCAATTTATATCTTGCTCTTTATCTCACTCATCGGCTGCGTTCTACCTAGAACATTTGAACATTTTCATGCAGCACGCGCGCTTCCACCTGCCACACCAAAAAATCTTGATCGCATGGAGCATTTCTCCTCTTGGAGTGCACATGGCGATGAGTTAGACAAAGCCCGTGCATGGTTTAAATCAAAGCGCTTTAGAGTGCTAGAAAAAGATGGGACCATCTCAGCAGAAAAAGGATTCATGCGAGAGAGCGGGAACCTATTTTTTCACTTGGCGCTCATACTTGTTTTACTAGGAATCTCATTTAGCTCTCTGTTTGGTATGCGTGGAATGGCAATTCTTAATGTGGGTGAGCGTTTCGTGAACACAACTACTAGCTATGACTCACTCCAATACGGCAAACTATTTGGTGAAAAGAATCTTCCTGATTTTGCAATAACAATTGATAAATTCACGGCAAAATACAATATTGTTACTAGTGCGCCTGAGGATTACACCCTTAACGTGAATTTTGCTGAAGGTGATTTAAAGCAATCTGAGCTGCGCACAATTAAAGTGAACTCACCTTTGAAATTAGGAAATACCAATGTTTATTTACAAGCAAATGGTTATTCACCTGTTGTGACTGTGAGAGATTCAAAGGGCAATGTGGCAATGCAAGGGCCTGTGCCGTTTTTGCCACAGGATTCAAACTTGCGATCAATCGGTGCCATTAAAGTTCCAGATGCAGATCCACAAATCGGATTCGTAGGCTCATTTGTTCCCACATATGCCCGCAGTGGTGCAGATGGCGCAGTGAGTGTTTTCCCTGAAGCGCTAGACCCACGACTTTTGTTATCTGCATGGATTGGTGATTTAGGTCTCGATAGTGGAGTTCCACAATCTGTTTATCGGATGGATACATCAAAGATGAGCCAGGTGGGCCTTAAATCATTAAAGCCAGGTGAGACTTTTACATACCCGCAAGGTTCAATAACTTTTGAGGGATATCTTCAGTGGGTCAATATTGAGATAGTCAATGATCCTGGGAAGAACTATGCGCTTCTCGGCGGTATTGTTGCCATCCTTGGCTTGCTTGCATCACTGTTTACAAGACGCCGCCGAATCTGGATTCGTGTTGGTAAGTCGGTAGAAGTTGCAGGGTTAGCTAAAAATAATGCTCCAGGTTTAGATGTTGAAATGGCAGATTTTATAGCGAAGTTAAAGGGAGGGAAATAAATGTCACGTAACTGGGCTTATCTCTCTAATTACCTTGTCTATTCATCAATGGCGCTCTACGCCTTGTCATTTATTGCTCACGCGTTTGAAACTGCTTGGGCGGTTCGTGTGACGACTGAAGATTCAAAAAAGAATATTGACTACAAGCGCACAGAAAAAGTTGCTCGTGTTGCAACCGCAATGATGATTTTGGGTTTTGTTTTACTATTTGCTGGTGTCGTTGCACGTGGGGTCTCGGCCAGTCGAGTGCCATGGGGCAACATGTATGAGTTTTCTATTACAGGTGCATTGGCATTTTCTGGTGCATACCTTGTTGCTCTTCGTAAGCATAATCTTCGCTGGTTGGGATTATTGGTTTCAATCGCAGTACTACTAACGCTGGGAACAGCCGTTGCAGTTCTCTATCGCCCTAGTGCACCTCTAGTTCCAGCACTTAAGTCAACGTGGTTAGTCATTCACGTCTCTACAGCAATTATCTCTGGCGGTGTTTTCTTGTTAGCAAACGCTATTGCTGTTGCTTATCTCTATTTAGATGCCATGGAGTCTCGTGGTGAAAGAACTTCCTGGGCAAAGCGTCTGCCTTCACTTGAAGCTCTAGATCAACTTTCATATCGCCTTGTTGCTTTTGTATTTCCGCTATGGACATTTTCAGTTATTGCCGGTGCCATTTGGGCCGAAAGTGCTTGGGGACGTTATTGGGGCTGGGATCCAAAAGAGACGTGGGCATTTATTACCTGGGTGGCATATGCGGCATATCTACATGCGCGGGTAACAGTTGGCTGGCGCGGTCGCAAAGCAGCATGGTTGTGCTTATTTGCTGGTTCTACATTTCTATTTAATTACGTATACGTAAACATCTGGGGCACAGGAAAACACACGTACTCCGGTTTATAGAGGTTAAAGCTTTCTCAAGAAATCAGGATCATCATCTGGCGGCAAGATGCGACGCTTAGGTTTACGTCCTCCACCTTTACGTTTTCTTCCAGCAATTAAATAAGCAATAGGGCCGATAGCTAACACCTGTGGACCAATAAGAATTATTACTAATAACCATCCCCATTTTGGCAAGGCTTTAATCTCTGAATCATCTTTGCGAGCACAATCTATTAGCGCATAGATAGTGACACCAAAGACAAGAAAAAGAATAATGAATCTGGCCATGGGATTATTGTATCGCTAGAGCTAGTGCAAAGAGCGCCCCAAAAAACATTTGCAGTTTGCCAGTTTTACCCAGTAGCGGAATAAGGGCCTCCCCAGATGTGCCAGAGATAACAGAGCGTGAAAGGGAGAGCGTTAATGGAAGTACCGCCAGAGTCAGCAAAGACTCTGGCATTAAAGTTGCTAGTGCGCTCACGTGCGCGATAGCTAGCAAAACTACAAAGCCTTTTCGTGCATTCGAGTCACCTAGTCTTACGGCAAGAGTTCGCTTTCCGACTAATTCATCTTGAGCACGATCACGTAAATTGTTAACTGCCAAGATTGCACAAGCAAGAGCGCCCATAGGCACGGCGCACAAAACACTAAGGGCAGTGATCTGACCGGTTTGTGCATAGTAAGTACCAACCGTTGCAGTTAAACCAAAGAATATAAAGACTGAAACCTCACCCAAACCGCTATAGCCATATGGATTCTTTCCACCGGTGTAACCCCATGCTGCAGCAATGGCTGCAGCACCCACAACCAGTAACCATTGAGAACTCAGTAGTGAAAGCCAGATTCCAGCAATGGCGGCGATGCCAAAAGATAAGAATGCTGCCCGCTTTACTTGCGCAGCCGTTGCTAAACCACTTGCAACTAAACGAGTGGGCCCAATGCGATTAGCATCGCTACCCTTTACGCCATCTGAATAATCGTTAGCGTAGTTAACGCCAATCTGAAGCCAGACTCCCACCATGAGCGCTAGGGCTGCTCGAATCCAGTTCCAATCACTACCAGCTAATGCCGTTGCAACTACGACAGGTGCAATTGCTGCGGGCAATGTGCGATGGCGCGCACCAAGAATCCATTTATTCATGTCCCACCATTTTCGCAAGGGCTTTGCGATCGACTTTGCCGATACCGAGTAAGGGTAGCTGCTCTAGGTGATGAATTCCTTTTGGCTTCGAAGCTACGCCAAGTGCGGCTTCCAAATATTGATCTATTTCACTCTCACTAATCTGGCCAACCACAGCTAGATGTAGCGCATGGCCCCATTGAATGTCATTGACTGCAAAGGCCGCAAACTCAATCTCTGGATATCGAATTGAAAGTGTTGCTTCAATAGCGGTGAGTGAGACATTTTCTCCGCCTGAGATGATGACATCATCGGCACGTCCCAGGATATGAAGCTTGCCATCAATAACTTCACCAAGATCATTTGTAATAAACCAACCATCACTGAGTGTGTATAGCTCAGGGGCGTTCAGATAAGTCTCTGACATCACTGATCCACGGATTTGAACTAAGGATTTTTCATTGAGTGAATACTCAACACCTTCAATTGCTTGACCGTTGTAAATACAACCCCCAGAAGTTTCAGTCATTCCATAAGTTTCAACAACATTAATGCCAGCAGTTACTGCTTGCTGGCTTAGAGCTGGTGATAGTGCAGCACCACCAACTAAGACAGCCTTTGCACTTTGCAGATGGCGTAGTAGACGCTCATCATTATTGAGTGCACGAAATAGCTGAGTTGGGACAATTGATGTGAAATCAACTTTTGGATATTTGCCTTGATGTTCACGCAAATCAATGGGAAGGGTTCCGAGCTCCATCGACCGAATAATCACATTCACTGCAGCTATATGTGTTAGTGGCAAGAATAAAGACCATTGCTGTCCAGGTTTTGCTCCTAAGAATTTATTTGATGCACGAGCTGATGAAAGTAATGCAGAGGCTGTAAAAGCAACCTCTTTGCTCATTCCTGTAGTGCCGCTGGTGCCAATTACTAATGCAATATGTGAAGGGGCCTTCGTTGATCGAACTTCGCCAAGACCTAAAGCTGGGCCAGTACCAGCCAGGGCCGATGTGATTTCTCCCGCTAAATCAGGGATTGCGCACGCAGGACTAACCCGGTGAATACCTCGTTGTGACGTCATCTCCATTGCCCCCGTAGGCTATCGCTTGTAAAGACAATGGAGGAAATGTGAGTAAGCCCTTTAAGCGTGATTTTGGTAGCCGTGAGATACCTCATTGGAAAACTGCGCCCGGCGGTGAAGAGTTCGTTGATATTAAATATCAAATGGGTGATGGCATTGCCAAGATCACCATTAATCGACCTCAGGTTCGCAATGCATTTCGCCCACAAACCATAATTGAATTAATTGAAGCCTTCCATTTAGCGCGCGATAACGAAGAAGTCGGCGTCATCATCTTTACTGGCGAAGGTACTGAAGCTTTTTGTTCTGGTGGCGACATAAATGTTCGCGGTGACGATGGATACCTTGGTGATGACAAGTTAGCTAAAAAGGGTATTGGCCGTCTAAATGTTTTAGATCTGCAGGTACAAATTCGTCGCACACCAAAACCTGTTGTGGCAATGGTTGCAGGTTGGGCGGTTGGTGGGGGACATGTATTACATGTTGTCTGTGATTTAACAGTTGCTGCAGATAATGCAAAGTTTGGACAAACTGGTCCGATGGTTGGTTCATTTGATGGTGGCTATGGCGCAGGTTTGCTTGCAGCACACGTTGGTCAAAAGAAGGCCCGTGAAATTTGGTTTATGACTCGTCAATACAGCGCCCAAGAAGCACTTGATATGGGACTTGTAAACACTGTTGTGCCTCTTGCAGAGCTAGAAGCAGAGACAGTCTCATGGTGTCAAGAAATATTACGCAACTCTGCACTTGCACTTCGCTTACTTAAATCCAGTTTGAATGCTGCAGATGATGGTTTAGCAGGAGTTCAGCAGTTAGCAGGAGATGCAACGTTATTGTTCTACATGACTGAAGAAGGTCAAGAAGGACGCGATGCATATATGGAAAAACGAGACCCTGATTTCGGGAAATTTCCAAAGCGCCCCTAAACGATGCTTGATTTGATTCTTGACTCTTTGCGAGTCATTAGCCTTCCAATGAAGGTTAATTTTCGTGGAATCAACCACCGTGAAGTAGCTTTATTTCAAGGACCACAAGGTTGGGCCGAGTTTTCACCTTTCCTTGAATACTCTGATGAAGAATCTGCACGCTGGTTAGCGTGTGCAATTGAAGCTGCTACTCAAGTGCCCCCAAAGCTTTATCGAAGCTCAGTAGGTGTCAATGCAACTATGCCTGCATTAAATAGCGAGAGTGAAATTGCTCAAATTCTTGCAGGGTTCCCAGGCTGCACCACAATTAAAATTAAAGTTGGAACTAACGAGAAGCAAGATCTAGAGAGAATTGCAACTGTAAGAAAACTGAGCCCACAGTCCAAGATTCGCATTGATGTCAATGGTTTATGGAGCGTGGATCAGGCAACTAAGTTCTTAGAGCTCTGCGGGGAAATTGAATATGTAGAACAGCCATGTGCCACAGTGGCCGAACTACGTGAATTGAAATCACGGGTAGATGTGAAGATTGTTGGTGATGAAATTCTTCGCAAGAATAAAAACCCCTTCGAATTAGATTTAGATGGTGCTATTGATATTTTGATGCTAAAAGTTCAGCCTCTGGGTGGTATTAAGAATGCACATGCTTTAGCCGCACATCATAAATTACCAGTTGTGGTTTCAAGCGCCCTTGAAAGTGCGGTGGGTATCAACTACGGCCTAACTTTGGCCGCCTCCTTTGAAGAGATGAGCTATGACTGCGGACTTGGCACGGGCTCACTGCTTACAAAGAACGTTACAGAGATTCCAATTGTTGATGGAAAGATGGAGATCAAGCGCGCTGAACCCAACTTTGATGGGTTAGAAACCTCTGCCGACCGCTTTGATTGGTGGAAGAATCGAATCATGAGAACAGCGGTGCTACTGGGATGAACAACTCAACCAGCCTTGCGCGCGTGATTGTCCGCCAGATTATTGAAGCGGGAATCACGGACGTAGTAGTTTCTCCCGGATCAAGAAATGCTCCACTTTCACTAGCATTTTTCGCTGCATCTAAAAGAGGGTTAATTAAATTACATGTGAGAATTGATGAGCGCACAGCTGCCTTCTTTGCTTTAGGAATCATTAAAGCAACAGGTCGCCCAGTTCCAATTGTTTGCACAAGTGGAACGGCAGTTGCTAATTACCACCCAGCAGTTCTAGAAGCTAGCCACACAAACGCTCCGCTATTGGTTTTAACCGCTGATCGCCCTGCAATCTTGCGCAAAACTGGTGCTAATCAAACTACTGAACAGGCAAGAATTTATGGAAAAACAGTTCGCTATTTTGCAGATATTGATGGACCTGTGTTTCCAATGGAACTTCCATTTGATAGTTTGCGAAGCGGCCCAGTGCATTTAAATGTTCAATTTGATGAACCGATGTTGCCAGATGAATCTGAGAAATGGTTGGATGAAATTGAAATCTCAGCGAAAGCGTTTGAAAGCAGAACCAAGCCTTTAACTTTAAAGAGTGATGCCAATAGAGGTGTTTTAGTTATTGGTCATGATCGCGGTGGTTTAAACCTTGAGAGCGTTAGAGAATTTGCCAAAGAACTGGGTTGGCCGATAATTGCCGAAGACCCACTGTCATTTCCTGATGCAGTTGCCCATGCATCAATCTTCTTAACATCAGCCCAAATTCGTGCAGCTCTTATTCCACAAACAGTGATTGTTATAGGCCGAACGACTTTGTCTCGCTCAATTAATACATTCCTAAAACTTGCTCCGACTCAGATTGTTATCGATCCACGCATGGCCACAGTAGATAGCGATAGGCATGCAGATAAGCGCTTCACAGAGATTCCAGAGCTTAAAACCCACAAAGCATCTCCTGAGTGGCTTGAGCAATGGGAAAAATATGCGCTGCGATGTGCCAAGAATATAGATGCATTAACTGGATTCAGTGAAGCTGTTATTGCTAGAGAGATAGCTGCAAACTTGCCTAATGGCTCCACTCTCTTTGTTTCATCTTCTAGACCCATCCGAGATTTAGAGGGTTTTGCTACACCGCGCGCAGGCTTGACAACACATGCTAACCGTGGACTAGCTGGCATTGATGGCAATATTTCCACAGCACTAGGTATTGCATCGGCAAGCAAGCAAACATTTGTGGTGCTGGGTGATTTATCTTTCTTGCATGATCTCACTGGGTTGATTCACCACGAAGAGATTAACTGTGCCTTTATTGTTATTAACAATGATGGTGGAGGAATATTTTCAACTTTGCCACAACGTGGTGTGGATGGATTTGAAAGCGTCTTTGGCACACCACACGGCCTAGATCCAGCAGCAATTGCAACGGCTATGGGGATTCCAGCTTCAACAATTACATCACTGGAGGAACTTAAGAAAGTAGTGAAATCCCCCGTTAAGGGAATTTCAATTATTGTGGCAAATGTTCCATCACGTGATGCAAATGCTGATTCTCTAAAAGCTATGTATGAATCGATGAACTCTATTTAAAGTAGCGCACTTCGCATGGGTATGAACTTGGCTTCACTTTCAGCTAACTCTTTTACTGGATCAGAACCAGCCACAATGCCACAACCAGCAAAGATTCGAATTGAATCGCCCTTTATCTGACCACAACGAAGTGCAATACCTAATTCGCCATCTCCAGCAGCATCAATCCAACCGACAGGGCCTGCATATCGCCCACGAGAGATTGCCTCGATTTCACTAATTAGAGCTGCAGCTTTAGCTCTAGGCGTCCCACACACTGCAGCCGATGGATGGAGTTGTTCCAAGATCGTGAAGGCATCAACGTGAGCCAAAGTTTCAGCAAGTGCCCCAGTCACATCGGTGGCAAGGTGCATAACATTTGCTAAGTGCAAAACAAATGGAGATTCAGGAACGTTAATGGAGGTGCAGAAGGGCTCAATAGCATCGGCAACTGAGCGAACCGCATATTCATGTTCTTCTAAATCTTTTGATGAGCGTGCCAGTGATGCTGCAAGTGCTAAATCTCGCTCATCATCACCAGTTTTGCTAATGGTTCCAGCCAAGACGCGTGAAGTGATCATGCTCTTTGTTAAACGCAAGAGAAGTTCAGGTGTTGCTCCCACTAAACCAGCTACTGAGAAGTTCCATGTTGAGGGATATTCAGCGGCTAATGTGTGCAAAATTGAGCGGGCATCGATTGGACTTTGAGCAGTTCCCACAACATCGCGCGCTAAAACAACTTTTTCCAATCCATTGCCGTGAATGCGATCAACTGCGCTCTGTACCCGTGATTTCCACACTTGATCGCTATTTTCATGCTCTTCCCACACCACTGAAATTTTAGGCAGTGTTGGTTTTACTGTATTGAGAACTGGTTGTGGGTCAGAGCCAATCCATGTAATCCAGGATTTATCACCCTTTTTACCCACAATGATCTTAGGGATTATAAGGACAGAGACATCATCGGGTGAAAATGAAAAAGAAGAGAAAAGAACTGGTCCTGTGCCATTCCCGTGCACGGTATTAGTAACCGCAAATGTTTCTAACTGTTTCTGCCACCAATGTCTGGCATCAGCAAATCTATGTGGCCCGCTAACAGTTGTAGTTGCATGAACGCCCCAACCAACTAAGCCTTCACCGCCTCTGACCCAAGCAGATGGCTGCGAATCTGGAAGTAAATCCAGCAATGGCAGGTGATCGCCAAGTCGGGTGGTTGTAACAGGAATGAGGGAAGTCATAAGCGGATTTCTACTTAATTGTGCTTTCGATTTACTACTCGCCAGATAATTGGAAGAGATGTTCCAGCAATAGCAATCTTTAACACTTCACCAATAATAAATGGGGTTAAACCCGCCTTGATTGTCCAAGCCCAGCTTTGACCAGTGAACTGATGAAGCCACAATAGACCGAAAGTAAAAGTAGTAAGTGTTCCAAGTAGCATTGAAGGAAGGGCTGTTGCGAGATTTTGATCTAAACGCTTTTGTGCAAGTAAACCTAAAAGAAATGTTGCAACAAGCATTCCTACTAAATAGCCACCCGTTGCACCAACAACTTTTTCAATTCCATAGCTTTGTCCAGCAAATACTGGCGCACCAGCAATTCCCGCTAAGAGGTATGTTGCAAAAGTTACAAAGCCAAGTGATGCCCCATAGGTCGTTCCAACTAATAGAACGCCAAGAGTTTGACCAGTAACAGGAACAGGTGATCCAGGAACTGGAATTGCTATTTGGGCGTGAGCCTACTTCAAGGGAGAATAGGGCTATGTCGCGCGCTAATTTGAGCAAAGATCCAGATGAAGTAGCAGCGATGTTTGATGGCGTGGCCAAGCGCTATGACCTAGTCAATGATTTATTGAGTTTGGGCCGCACCAAGGCCTGGCGCAGAGCTGCAACCAAGATCATCGCCCCAGCTCCAGGAATGCAGATTTTGGATGTAGCCGCCGGCCCAGGATCTTCCTCCGAACCCCTCCACAAAAAAGGGGCCACAGTATGTGCCACCGATTTCTCTGAAGGCATGCTGGCCGTGGGCCGCAAAAGCCGCCCCTACCTGAACTTCTCAAAGGCCGATGCCCTTAACCTGCCCTTTGAGGCCAATCGATTTGATGTTGTGACCATCTCCTATGGCCTTCGAAACACATCTGATTACCCCAAGGCGCTCGCAGAAGCCCTTCGAGTCACCAAACCAGGCGGACGCATGGTCGTGGTCGAGTTCAGCCACCCCACCTGGCGCCCATTTCGCACCCTCTATACCGAGTATTTAATGAAGGCCCTGCCAGCCATTGCCCGCAAAACCTCATCCAACCCAGATGCCTATGTTTATTTAGCTGAATCCATAAGAGCATGGCCTGATCAAAAGGCTTTGGCTGATGCAATGGAAAAGGCGGGCTGGGGCCAGATTAGCTGGAAAAACCTCACGGGTGGGGTTGTTGCAGTTCACAGCGGGATAAAGGGTTAGCGGTCATTGGCATTAGCCAAGGAACTCTAAGATTTCATCCATGCCATCCACATCTAATCCATACGTGCCAATTTTGGTTCTAGGGGCTATTGGCTTTGGTTTTGCCATATTTTCAATAGTTGCTGGAGCTCTGACAGGTCCTAAGCGCTATAACCGCGCAAAATTAGATGCTTATGAGTGTGGAATTGAACCTTCACCACAGGCTGCTGAAGGTGGACGCTTCCCAGTTAAGTATTTCTTAACGGCCATGCTTTTCATTATTTTTGATATTGAGATTGTTTTCCTCTATCCATGGGCAGTCTCTTTTGATGCACTTGGACTTTTTGGCTTAATTGAAATGGCTCTCTTCATCGGAACAGTCTTTGTTGCATATGCATATGTGTGGCGACGCGGTGGATTGGAATGGGATTAAAAAATGGGTCTTGAAGAGAAAATTCCAAGTGGTTTTGTTCTTACCACTGTTGAAAAGCTAGCCGGCTACATGCGCAAGAACTCATTGTGGCCAGCAACCTTTGGTCTGGCTTGCTGTGCTATTGAAATGATGGCAGTGGGTTCAGCGGCTAAATACGATATTTCACGTTTTGGTATGGAAGTTTTCCGTGCCTCCCCTCGTCAAGCAGATTTAATGATTGTTGCGGGCCGTGTTTCAAACAAGATGGCCCCAGTGCTTCGCCAGATTTATGATCAAATGGCAGCGCCAAAGTGGGTAATTGCGATGGGTGCTTGTGCATCTTCAGGTGGAATGTTTAATAACTATGCAATTGTGCAAGGTGTTGATCACGTAGTCCCAGTTGATATCTATCTTCCAGGTTGCCCGCCACGTCCTGAGATGTTGCTCGATGCAATTTTGAAACTACATTCAAAGATTTATGATGAAAAATTAGGCTCAAACCGTGCACAAATCATCAAAGAAGTTGAACTTGCTGCAATGAATGCAAAGCCAACTATTGAGATGAAGGGCTTGTTGGCATAAATGAGTGAACAAGGAATGTTTGGTGCCCTGGGCACCGGCGACACATCTGGCTATGGCGGGCTAGCCCGCACAGCTGCTTCCACAGGCTCATCGCAGCGTCCCTATGGTGGATATTTTGATGAAGTTGCCGATGATTTAGAGCGCGCCTATCCAATGTTTTCAGAGGCAATTGAGCGCGTAGTTGTTGATCGCGGTGAATTAACTCTGCATGTGAAGTGCGAAAAACTAGTAGAAGTCTCTAAGATTTTGCGTGATTCATTAAAGTTTGAAATGTGCATGGGTGTCTCTGGAGTTAATTACCCTGCAGATGCAGGCCGTGAACTACACGCCGTTTATCCATTGCTTTCACTGACAAATAACCGTCGTATTCGCCTTGAAGTTTCAGTGCCTGATTTAGATCCTCACATTCCATCAATTGTTGAAGTGTGGGCAGGAAATAACTGGCATGAGCGTGAGACCTACGACATGTTCGGAATTATTTTTGATGGCCACCCAGGTCTTACTCGTATTTTGATGCCAGATGACTGGCAAGGACACCCACAACGTAAAGATTATGCACTCGGTGGAATTCCAGTTGAGTACAAGGGCGCAACAACCCCTCCTCCTAATGAGAGAAGGAGTTACAAATGACAACATTTGATCCATATGCACCCTCTAGAGATACAACTGAAGGAACTGTTTATTCAGTAACGGGCGGGGATTGGGATTCACTCGTTCAAGAAATTGGTTCAACTAAAGAAGAGCGCGTTGTTGTGAACATGGGTCCTCAGCACCCATCTACTCACGGGGTGCTTCGTTTAGTTCTAGAGCTTGAGGGTGAAACAGTTACTGAAGCCCGCGCTGGAATTGGATATTTGCACACAGGTATTGAAAAGAATATGGAATATCGCAGCTGGACCCAGGGCACAACTTTCGTCACTCGTATGGATTATTTAGCTCCACTGTTTAATGAAACGGCCTATTGCTTAGCCGTTGAAAAGCTTTTGGGAATTACCCACGATGTTCCAGAGCGCGCCAGCGTTATTCGCGTGATGATGATGGAGCTCAACCGAATCTCTTCACATATGGTTGCACTTGGCACAGGAGCCCTTGAATTAGGCGCTATTTCACCTATGTTCTTTGCCTTCCGTGAGCGCGAAACTGTTCTAGATATCTTTGAAATGATTTCAGGCCTCCGCATGAATATGGCTTATGTGCGCCCAGGTGGAGTTGCGCAAGATCTTCCTGCAGGTGCAATCCCAAAGATTCGCGATGCTGTAGCACTCATGCGCAAGAACTTTAAAGACAACACAACGTTGCTTGTTGGTAATTCAATTTGGATGAAGCGCACACAAGG
>JAPLBK010000081.1 GCA_026392775.1 Actinomycetota bacterium | reverse complement strand
CTAGCAGAGCACGTGCAATCGCGACTACACATCTGCCATGTCACAACAGCCGGGGGAGTTGAAATCATTCGCTGGGCTAAGGCACGTGGCATTCAAGTTACTGCTGAAGTAACACCTCACCACTTATTACTAACAGATGATCTAGCAAGCTCCTATGATCCTGTCTTTAAAGTCAATCCTCCACTTCGCACAACCAAAGATGTTATGGCCCTTCGTGAAGCGTTATCCGATGGCACAATCGACATCGTCGCTACGGATCACGCACCGCATGCAAGTGAGACTAAGGATTGTGAGTGGGCCGAAGCATCATTTGGAATGATCGGGTTAGAAACAGCCTTCTCAATAGTTAATATGACGATGGTTGAAAGTGGACTATTGGATTGGGCAGGAGTCGCAGATCGTATGTCGAGTGCTCCAGCAAAGATTGGGCATTATTCAAATCATGGACAAAATTTAACGGTGGGTTCTGTCGCACACATCACTGTGATTAATCCAACCAAGAGTTGGATAGTAGATCGCGATTTGGTTCTCTCAAAGAGTCGAAATACTCCATATCATGGCTATGAATTACCAGGATTAGTTACTCACACTTTCTTTGGTGGTCGAGCAACAATGATTGATTCGAAAATAGTGGACAAGGTGGTGCAGTAATGACGCAGGCATACCTTGTTTTAGATGACGGCAGAATCTTTGAGGGTCGCTCATGGGGAGCAATCGGGCGCACCTTTGGTGAAGCCGTCTTCCAAACTGGTATGACTGGTTATCAAGAAACGCTGACTGATCCTTCATACCACAAGCAGGTTGTTGTTATGACTGCGCCACATATTGGTAACACTGGTATGAATAGAGAAGATAATGAATCTTCGAAGATCTGGGTGGCTGGTTATGTAGTTCGTAACCCATCCACGTTGACATCTAATTGGCGCTCAGAAAATGATTTAGAAGCGCAGTTAATTGCTCAAAATATTGTTGGTATCCAAGGCATAGATACGCGTGCAATTACTCGCCATCTGCGCGATCGCGGGTCAATGCGCGTTGGAATCTTCTCAAGTTTGGAACTCACACGCGAAGAGATGGTGGTCGAAGTTCGTAAATCCCCTCAAATGGCAGGTGCGTATCTTGTTAAAGATGTTTCAACTCCTCAGACCTATGTTGTTCCATCTATCGGCAAGAAGAAATATGTGGTTGCAGCCTTAGATCTTGGTATAAAGGCTGCTACGCCAAGAATGTTGGCTGAACGTGGCGTAGAAGTCCATGTGATGCCACATAACTCAACTTTTGAAGATATACAAGCGATACACCCAGATGGTGTTTTCTTATCGAATGGTCCTGGTGATCCAGCAACTATGACTGAGATAATCGAATTAGTTCGAACAGTCTTAGCTGCTCATATTCCGATCTTTGGCATTTGTTTTGGGCATCAAATCCTTGGTCGCGCCCTTGGCTTTGAAACGTATAAGTTGCAGTTTGGACATCGAGGTATAAATCAACCTGTTATTGATAAGAACACGCAAAAGGTTGAGATCACCGCGCATAATCATGGCTTTGCATTGAAGGCTCCCACTGATGCTGCGTTCACAACGGTGTATGGACCTGGAGAGGTAACACATGTGTGTTTGAACGATGGCGTAGTAGAAGGTCTGCAGTTACTTGAAGGTGCTGCCTTTTCTGTTCAGTATCACCCTGAGGCTGCAGCTGGACCACATGATGCGGCATATCTCTTTGATCGCTTTATAGATTTGATGGGTAAGAGAGTGAAGGTCTAATGCCTCTAGATCCTTTGATAAAGAGTGTCTTAGTAATTGGTAGTGGCCCTATTGTTATTGGACAAGCATGTGAATTCGATTATTCAGGAACCCAGGCTTGTCGCGTGCTTCGCGCTGAAGGCATCCGCGTCATTCTAGTGAACTCAAATCCTGCAACAATCATGACAGATCCAGAGTTTGCAGATGCCACATATATCGAACCTATTACACCAGAGATCATCGAGCAGATTATTGCTTTAGAAAAGCCCGATGCTGTTCTTGCGACTTTAGGTGGTCAAACAGCGCTCAACGCAGCAATCGGTCTTTTTGAGCGTGGAACATTAGCTAAGTACGGTGTCAAACTTATTGGTGCTGATGTTGATGCAATTCAACGTGGCGAGAACCGTGAATTATTTAGAGGCATAGTTGAGAAAGTTGGGGGAGAGTCAGCTAAATCAATTATTTGCCACACCATGGAAGATATTTTTGTCGCTGTTATACAACTCAATTATCCAGTCGTTGTACGCCCTTCTTTTACTATGGGTGGTCTTGGTTCAGGTATTGCTTTCAATGAAGAAGAGCTTTCACAGATTGCAGGAGCAGGTTTGCGCCATAGCCCAACTTCTGAGGTGCTACTCGAGGAATCGATTTTGGGTTGGAAAGAGTACGAGCTTGAGGTAATGCGTGATCATAAAGACAACGTGGTCATTGTTTGCACCATTGAGAATCTTGATCCTATGGGCGTTCACACAGGAGATTCCATCACCGTGGCCCCTGCCATGACTTTAACCGACGTTGAGTATCAAAAGCTGCGTGATCTATCTATCGACATCATTCGCGAAGTTGGCGTGGCCACTGGCGGATGTAATATTCAATTTGCAGTGAATCCTCACAATGGGCGAATTATCGTCATTGAGATGAACCCTAGAGTTTCACGATCGAGTGCTTTAGCCTCAAAAGCAACTGGGTTTCCGATTGCAAAGATTGCTACAAAGCTTGCTATCGGTTACACCCTGGATGAAATCCAAAATGACATCACTAAGACCACCCCAGCCTCCTTTGAGCCGACTCTTGATTATGTCGTAGTCAAAGTTCCTCGCTTTGCTTTCGAGAAATTTGCCGATGCTGATCCTCGTTTAACAACTACTATGAAAAGTGTTGGCGAGGCAATGGCCATTGGTCGTTCCTTCTCAGAAGCGTTGATGAAGGCGCTGCGTTCACTAGAGCGTAAGGAGGCTGTCTTCAGTTGGCCACAGATAAGTGAACAAGAGAAACAAAACCTCCTAGTATCGATGAAGATTCCCACGGAGTATCGTCTGCAGCAAGTGCAAAAAGCGATGTGGGCAGGAGCATCAATTGAGGATGTCTTTGCTGCTACCAAGATTGATCCCTGGTACTTACGTCAGATTCAGATTATCAACGAACAAGCCTTTGCCCTCACACAGCTGGGTGAGTTGACCGCAGAAAAGCTACGTGAAGCAAAGGGCAATGGATTTTCAGATAATCAAATAGCAACGTTGCGTGGGCTACAGGAAGAAGATATTCGACGTGAACGCCATCATTTAGGGATTCGTCCGGTCTATAAGACTGTCGACACATGCGCAGCAGAGTTTGAAGCTTTCACGCCATATCACTACTCAAGTTATGAAGAAGAAACTGAAGTGAAGCCTCGCACCACACCTGCTGTAATCATTTTAGGTAGTGGTCCTAATCGAATCGGCCAAGGTATCGAGTTCGACTATTCATGTGTTCATGCCTCCTTTGTTTTGCGTGAAGCTGGATACGAAACCATTATGATCAACTGCAACCCAGAAACTGTTTCAACA
>JAPLBK010000059.1 GCA_026392775.1 Actinomycetota bacterium | reverse complement strand
ACTACTTTTATCGGGACAGATTTTAAAGCGGGCCAGTATGTAGATGCTATGGTCATTGATTCCATGGGTGCTGATTTGGTGGCAAAGCCTCTATGAAGTTGCCAGGATTTGTTACTCCTAACTTTATAACCGTCATGCGTTTGCTACTTGTGCCAGTTGGCGCATATACACTTTTTAAAAATGGTGGCGATGATCCAACGTGGCAATACATTTCCTGGTGTGTCTTTTTTATTCTTGGATTGAGCGATGTTCTAGATGGCAACTTAGCACGTAGTCGTAACACCATTACAGAGTTTGGCAAATTTCTAGATCCAGTTGCTGACAAGGTAATGATCGGCACTGCCATGATTTCCCTATCAATTCTTGGGCGGATGCCATGGTGGATCACCATTGTTATCTTGGCTCGCGAGATAGGAATTACGGTTTTTCGCTTGATGATTCTCAATCGAGGAGTCATTGCCGCCAATAAGGGTGGCAAGATCAAGGCTACGATGCAAAACTTTGGAGTAGGCTTCTATGTCTTACCCCTGAGCTCCTCGCTCTACTGGTTCCGTGATGGGTTTATGTATATAGCGGTGACTGTGACTATCGTTACCGGGGCTTACTATGTAAAATCAGCGTTCACTAAGGGTTAGGAAAGAAGAGCATGTCGTTACCTGTCGAAATCATCAGCCTTGCCGCGCAAGTAGTTGAAGACTTACGTGCTCGTGGTGAAACCATTAGTACGGCTGAATCTTTAACTGCAGGAGCGCTTAGCTCTGCCATCGTTACGATCGCCGGGGCATCTGATGTTTTTGTCGGTGGCACAACTGCCTATCGCGATGAGATAAAGATTTCACATTTGGGAATTGATCCCGCCCTCATTGCCAAACACTCTGCAATCAGTGAAGAAGTTGCAATTGCCATGGCTCAAGGTGCGCTGAAGTCATTTGGAACAACATGGGCAATTGGCACCACAGGAGTTGCTGGTCCTAACCCAATCGATGGTCACCCTGTGGGTGCGGTGTGGGTAGCAATTGTGGGCCCTGTATGTCAGAGCATCGAATTATCCTTATCTGGTGAGCGAGAATCTGTGCGAAACGCAGCTACAGCAAGCGCCATTGCCACCTTTGCGCGTATCCTTAGGAACCGAGCGTAAAAAAGGAGGTGGGCCCGTGGTTCTAGTTCGTCAAGCAGTTGGTCTCACACTTCGCGCTGCCCGCACATCACAAAATCGCACATTGCGCGATGTTGCACGTGATGCCCGTGTCTCACTGGGTTACTTATCTGAAGTAGAACGTGGACAAAAGGAAGCATCATCAGAACTCCTGAACGCTATTTGTGTAGCGCTAGGTCTTTCACTCTCTGGTGTTTTCAATGATGTAGCACTTGAGTTAAAGAGCCGCGAGAGCGTCACTCTTACTGTCGTCGATGCCGCTTAATAAATACGCACCACAAGCTGCAACACATCGTCGCACACAAAGTGCAATCCTTGAAGGTGCTAAGGCCTTAATTTCAACTGTTGGCTTAGCCAAGATGTCTATGATTGAAATCGCTGACACATCACAGGTTTCTCGTGCAACTCTCTATAATCACTACCGAGATAAAGAATCAGTACTTGCCGCGCTCTGTGATTCAGAGATCCGCAGATTAGTAAGCATCGCCCAAAGCGCACCAAATCCCACAGATTCCCTAGAAGTTTTATCAATCCAGATTTCATCAGATAGCGCTCTTGCCAAGATGCGTATTTCCGATCCTGCGCCATTGACTCAAGTTATGGCAGCAGCTAGTCATCCACTCTGGATGCAGTTCAATGACGTACTTGCGATGATTCTTGGTTCACAGGTCTTAGCTGACCTTGCAACGCGCTGGTTAATCGGCCAAGTGATTCAACCTCTTACCCCAGAGGATTCCAGACTCCAAGCAGAGTTTCTTATTGCACGTGCGAATCTCTGATCTTCGTGAGCGTTTAGCGCTTTCATTTGGCGAGCATTCACACTTTCCCACTGATATTGCCATCTCAGAATTAGGTAGCAAAACTGTTAATGAGGCCTTAGCTGCTGGCCTTGAGGCAGATGAGATTTGGAAAGCAGTATGTAAGGCGCACCCTAAAGAGACAGAAAAATATAAGTACTAACAATGAGCCTTGTTACAACCCTGACGCAAACAAATCCGTCATATCCACCTTTGGTGTTGATCCATGGTTTGGGATCAGCTGCAAGCGCATTTAAGCCCATCATCCCCGCGCTGGCACAAAGTTTTCGCGTGATTACTGTCGATCTGCCAGGTCATGGCCAAAGCCCCTATAACAAAGCTCAGGCCATGGATCCCAGATCACTTAGCCGAGCAATCTTTCAGACCATAGAGAGTGAATATGGGATACATGAGTTTCATGTTGCAGGCAATTCACTCGGTGGCTGGATTGCACTTGAAATGGCTGCAGATCAACCGCATCGCATTAAATCCCTAACCGGGATTGCACCTGCTGGTCTATGGCTAAAGCCAGCGCCAGAGCGTGAGATGAAAGAAGCGAGATCTTATTATGTAGCCCGTTTATTTAGGCCGCTTATTCGTATCGGTCTTAACTCAAAGATACTGCGATGGATTGGCTTTGCAACAGTGAGTCCTAGATGGCGCGAACTCAGTTATGAGGTTTGCTATGAGGCTGCACACGCGATGCTTAACTGCCCTGGTTATTTTCCTGCCTGGGATGGAATGTTAGGAAAACGCTTTGAGGCCCATGTTCCTAAGAGTGTTCCAGTAACAATCCTCTTTGGCGATACAGATAACACCTTGCCATATCCAGTATCCCAAGAGCGCTCGCTAGCACCTGCTCATAGTTCATGGATGGTTATTGATAACTGTGGGCATGCACCGATGTGGGATTATCCGGAGTTGATGGTTACGATTATTAAACAGGCTGCTCACACATAACCTCTGGATCGATGATCTGCACACCCATCGGGGTCTATAAAGACCTTAGCTGAGAGAGGTTTTGCTATTTGATTTACTTGCCAAGGAGAGTTGCAAAAAAGCCTAAATAAGGAATTACAAACTGAACTTTTCCGTGAATGTCACGGCTAGTGCTCTGAAACTGTTGGGTGTTAGTGGCAAGTAGATATTGATCATCAGCCACTGCACTTACAACAGCTAAGACGGGTGATAATTTGGGATCTGACACAGTCGCAATCACTGGCTCACCAACTTTGCCCTTAACACCTTGCCTAATAATAATTAATGAGTTTTGAGCACTACCCAAGGAAGAGGCGACTCCGGATTGGGGATGTGCAATACGCATTTTCCCCGGACCGATTAATCCTGCAAAAATTAAGACTATTGCAAGGGTAATAGCGCAGACTTTTATAATGCCCTTAGCATTAAATCGCCCAGAAAGAACATGGCGTCGCTGAACCTGTTCACTCACTGAATTAGAACTTGAAACTGTATAACTCATTGAGCCTTTCTGACTTACAAGCCCTTCGACTTCATTCTCTAAAAAAACTTCTTGCAATCTCGGTTTTGAATCCCTGTTCTTAATCAATCCCTTTGCACCCGCTTTGTCAGATACGGGTGCTTCTTTCTCTGACTCGCTCACACCAAACATAAGACGATTTGTACGCGAATCTGGTCGACCAGTTCCGCGCCACGTTGCAACTTCAATGACTGTACCGGGATCTAGATTACCAACTACTAATTTTTGGCCATCAGGTAAATCAATAACTAATGGAGCTTGCGTATCAACGGTGGCAAGTGGAAGCGTTGAGATATCAGAACTACTTAGTTCCGTCAGCTCCTCTTTATTCATACTCATAAAGGTAACCCCCCAATAGGTACATTTCAATACTGTTGAGGGGGTAGCCCAGTCTGCGGAGTAGTTTTTTAGCCACTAATTTGAATAGCGATAGCTCGTTCGCCATCTTTCATATCCCTGGCACTCATATCGCCAAGGGTGAAGCTCGCACGAGCTCCAGCCGTATTTTGATTTGAGCAATGGGCCGATCCAAAAACCACAGTATTTGTGGCGCTACCAGGTGGAAGGCTCAAAATACGTGTACATAGGATTACATCTCCTAGTTGGTATGTATTAGCAGTCCCAAATTTTTCAACTCCGCCACCAGAGGCTTTTACATTGAGGTAAATACTCACTGTTTTTCCATCACATAAACTAGAGAGTGCGCTTAAAGTTACCCCGGCCATCATGAAATCTCCACCCACATAACTACTTTGAAGTGTGAGTTCAACGCTTGCATCACACGATCCAATATTGACAAATCCAGAGCCTAGCGAGGCACCAGCTCCTCCATTACAGGCATAAGAGATTGTTCCGGTTGAGGAGATAAATTTTGTTCCACCCAATGGGCAGTTAGGGTCATCGACTTCTAGATTAACAACTGCAACACC
>JAPLBK010000119.1 GCA_026392775.1 Actinomycetota bacterium | reverse complement strand
TGAAGGAAAATATCGCCGGGAGGCTAGTGGATTAATCGCAGCCTATTTACAATGGCATCTTGAGCGCGGTTTAAGGAGTTTGCCCATGGTGGAGCGAGTATGACAATTCATATTCCCAATCACGTTGCCCTTGTCATGGATGGCAATGGCCGCTGGGCAAAACAAAGAGGATTACCGCGCACCGCAGGACATGAAGCCGGGGAAGCCGCACTCTTTGATGTTGTTGAAGGCGCTATTGAGTTTGGTGTTAAAGAGTTAAGTGCTTATGCATTCTCAACTGAGAACTGGCGAAGATCTCCCGAAGAAGTGCGCTTTCTTATGGGTTTCAATCGCGATGTAATCAGGCGCCGTCGGGATCAGATGAATGAGATGGGTGTTCGTATTCGCTGGGTGGGCCGTTCTAAAAGGCTATGGAGCAGTGTTATTAATGAGTTAGAAGAGGCCGAAGAGTTAACTGCCAAAAACAAAACTCTGACCTTAAACATGTGTGTAAACTATGGCGGACGAGCAGAGATTGTTGATGCCGCTGCTGAGTTAGCACGCGATGTGAAGAGGGGTAAAGTAAAGGCCGATTCAATTACTGACAAAGTATTTGCTAAGTATTTAGATTCACCCAAAATGAACGATGTGGACCTGTTTTTGCGCTCATCAGGTGAGCAGCGCACCAGCAATTTCTTGCCGTGGCAAAGTGTTTATGCCGAGCTAGTTTTTATGGACGTACTGTGGCCAGATGTAACACGCAAGACTTTGTGGAAAGCGATTGAGGAGTATTCACTACGTGATCGTAGATTTGGTAAGGCTTAACATTTAGGACACAGGCCAAAGATTTCAGCCGTATGACCAACATCGCGGAAGCCAAACTCTTCAGCCATTGTTTTAGCCCATTTTTCTATTGCTCCGCCTTCGATTTCAACGGTCTCTCCGCACCCTTTACATACAAGGTGATGATGGTGAGCACCGCCGCATAAGCGATAAATTGCCTCACCATCTTCGCGTCTTAAGACATCAACAATCTTGTCATTAACTAGTGACTGCAGGGAGCGGTAAACAGTTGTTAAACCAATGCTTTCACCCTCACGTTGCATGAGTCGGTACACCTCTTGTGCACTTGCGAATCCGCCTGCCCGCTCAAGAACACTGAGTACTCGTGGATTTGAACGGCTCATCCAATATTTCCAACAATGAGCCACATAGCCACAACGCCAAGCACTGTCATGAGCATGGTTATTTTGGAAGGATGACGAGAGTGGGCTTCGGGCAGAATATGTGAAGTTGCAAGGTAGATAACAAAACCAGAAAACATGGCTAAGTAGATTGCAAGAGAAGGATCACTAACAACAACATAAGTTCCAAGGGCTGCGCCACTAATACGCATAATTGCATCAAGACCAAGCAGTGCTATTGCGCGCTTGGTCCAATGGCCGCTCTTGATAAGTAGTGAGACCGTGTTTAAACCGTCAGAAAAAGCATGGGAGAGAATCGCAATAAAGACGGCTAAACCAAGCGCGTTGCTGACTTTGAATGAAAGGCCTAGCGCCACACCATCTAGAAAAACGTGGCCACCCATTGCAAGGGCTCCAAGGGTTCCAGCGATGTTTACAGAGTGGTCATGCTCATGTCCATAATCAGATTCAGCTGGCTCGTGAGATCCAAAAATCTGTTCAGCAAAATGAAGGGCTAAAAAGCCGGCCACAAACGCAATGGACACAACGGGGACATTGCCAAATGTCTGAGTATTAAGTTCAAAGACTTCAGGCAGTAGATCAAAGGCAACAAGGCCAAGGAGAAGACCAGCTGATAATCCAAGAACTAGATGCAGGCGATCGCGCGAGCGAATTGCCAGAAACCCTCCAGCAGATGTTGCAATGGCTGTGACTGCGGCTAAAACGATTGCGATATTCATAGGTGGAAAGTAGCACAAATGAAAATGATTTTCATTTCCATACCCGCTATGGCCCTGCCCTATAGGCTCACCACATGCTCGCAATCGCCAGATTTAACGTTGCCCTAGGCGATGCCGCCCACTTTGAGGCAGAACTCTCCGTTGCCTTAAAAGCATTAGGGCAATGCGCCGGCTTCATCAAAGGTGAGATTGGCCAGAACCTAGATGAGAGCTCGCTCTGGACATTGGTGACCCATTGGGAAAATGTGGGTTCATATCGCAGAGCTCTGAGCAATAACACCGTAAAGATGAATGCGATTCCACTTCTTGCACAGGCAATTGACGAGCCCGGTGCATATGAAAGGCCGTACTCAGAGTAAAATTTACCCACGGAAGTAACACCAGTTGCTTTTCGCCGACAGCCAGCCGGATGGAGAATATTGTGGCAACGGATCGTTTAGAAAATATCGTTGGATTATCAAAGCGCCGAGGATTTGTTTTTCCATCCTCTGAAATTTATGGCGGACTCCGAGCATCGTGGGACTACGGCCCATTAGGTGTTGAGTTAAAAAATAACGTTAAGCGCCAGTGGTGGAAATCTATGGTTACAGGCCGCGAAGATGTTGTCGGTCTTGACTCATGTGTGATCTTGGCAAAAGAAGTATGGGAAGCATCCGGACACGTTGCAACTTTTAGTGATCCACTGACAGAGTGCACCGCATGCCACAAGCGCTATCGAGCAGATCACCTAGAAGAGGCATATGAAGCCAAGCATAAGAAAGCGCCAGCATCGCTAGCTGATATTAACTGCCCAGCTTGTGGCAACAAAGGTCAGTTCACTGAACCTAAACAATTTAGCGGAATGCTAAAGACCTACCTTGGACCAGTCGAAGATGAATCAGGCCTAGCATTTTTGCGCCCTGAAACTGCGCAGGGAATCTTTATTAACTTTGATCAAGTAATGACGACCTCTCGCAAGAAGCCACCATTTGGTATCGGCCAGATTGGCAAGTCTTTCCGTAATGAAATTACTCCAGGAAACTTTATTTTCCGCACGCGTGAGTTTGAGCAGATGGAGATGGAGTTCTTTGTAGTCCCAGGAACTGATGAAGAGTGGCACCAGTACTGGATTGATACTCGCATGGCTTGGTATACCGGCCTTGGAATTAATCCAGATCGCCTGCGAGTTTATGATCATCCAAAAGAGAAGTTGTCGCACTATTCAAAGCGCACAGCAGATATTGAATACAAGTTTGAGTTTGCCGGAACTGAGTGGGGCGAGCTAGAAGGTATTGCTAATCGCACGGACTTTGATCTCAAAGCACACTCTGCAGCATCTGGAAAAGACTTGTCCTACTTTGATCAAGAAAAGGGTGAACGTTGGACTCCTTATGTGATTGAGCCTGCAGCAGGTGTTGATCGTTGCACGCTCACGTTTTTAATGGATGCATTTAGCGAAGATGAAGCACCTAATAGCAAGGGTGAGATGGAAAAGCGTGCAGTGTTAAAACTTGATTATCGTTTAGCACCAATCAAGGTTGCAGTTCTTCCACTTTCACGTAACGCTGATTTATCGCCCAAGGCAAGAGATCTAGCTGCGCAGCTTCGCAAGAACTGGGCAATTGATTTTGATGACTCAGGTGCTATTGGTCGTCGCTATCGCCGTCAAGATGAAATCGGTACTCCTTACTGCATCACTATTGACTTTGAGACTTTAGAAGATCATGCAGTAACAATTCGCGGTCGCGACACAATGGCGCAAGAACGTATCGCCCTTGATCAGGTTGAAGCTTGGTTGGCACCGCGATTACTAGGCTGCTAAAACCTCTCCTTCTGCCACTAGCAAGTGGTGATCATTTAATTGATCCACCCGTTGTGCTAGCT
>JAPLBK010000073.1 GCA_026392775.1 Actinomycetota bacterium | reverse complement strand
GAAAATGCTTTACTTGAATTTCCTGGTTGTGCCGTGGTTATTTCCCACGATCGTTGGTTCCTTGACCGCGTAGCAACACATATTTTGGCTTATGAAGGTGATTCAAAGTGGTTCTGGTTTGAAGGTAACTTCGAATCCTATGAAGCTAACAAGATTCAAAGATTAGGAGCGGATGCGGCACGTCCGCACCGCGTCACATATAGAAAGTTGACCCGTTAAATGAGATATCAAAGTAAGCAATATGTCCGCTGGGATGATCTAGATGCTTTTGGTCATGTTAATAACGCTGTGTATTTAACCTATGCCCAAGAAGCCCGCTTTGCCTGGTCTGGCATTTTAGAGATGGTTGTTGCCCGCGCTGAAGTTGATTTCATTGCTCCAATTTATGATGGCGATACTTTCCTAGATATCGAGCTATGGGTCAGTGCAATTGGAAACTCTTCTTTCACAATGGCCTATGAAATAAAGATGAAAGGTGAAGTTGTGGCGCGCGTGAAAACTGTGCAAGTCACTGTGGACATGAGCACGAAGAAGTCTTCTCCCATGAGTGATGAACAACGTGCATTCTTAACAAAATACCTTGAGACAGAGTAATAATGGCTCAGTTAGCTTCACGCAAAGAGCGTGCCTGGTGGCGTGATGCCGTTACCTACCAGATTTATCCACGCTCCTATGCTGATTCAAACGGTGATGGCATTGGCGATGTTGAAGGAATCCGCTCACGCCTTCCATATTTGAAAGAACTAGGTATTGATGCAATTTGGATCTCTCCTTGGTATCCATCGCCTCAACACGATCATGGCTATGACGTCTCTGATTACATGGATATCGAACCTGATTATGGAACTTTGGCCCAAGCCGAACAGCTCATTAAAGAAGCAAATGATTGCGGAATTAAGTTAATTGTTGACATTGTTCCTAACCACACTTCAAGTGATCACAAGTGGTTTCAGGCAGCGTTAAAAGCCGGACCTGGTTCACCTGAGCGAGATCGCTACATGTTCCGTGAAGGAAAAGGTGCTAACGGTGATTTACCACCAAATAACTGGGAAGCAGTTTTTGGTGGTTGTGCATGGGAACGTGGTTCTGGCTAGATCGCGGCGTTGCCGGGTTTCGTATCGATGTTGCCCATGGAATGTTTAAAGAGGCAGGATTACCCGATATTAGAAAAGATCCAGCAGCATCCATGCTGGGCACAGAACACAAACCTTTCTGGGATCAAGAGGGCGTCCACGATGTTTATCGCGCATGGCGCACAATCCTTGACTCATATCCAGGAGATCGCATGGCAGTTGCTGAAGCCTGGGTAAGTCCTGCAGAGCGCATTGCACGTTATGTGCGATCAGATGAGCTGCAGAACTCATTTAACTTTGAGATGTTAACAACGCTCTGGGATGCCAAAGAGATTAAGAGAAAGATTAATAACTCGGTTGATGCCCTAGAGGAAGTTGGTGCACCAACCTCATGGGTCTTTAATAATCACGATGTTGTGCGCTCGGTGGATCGCCTAGACCTTGGACTTACTAATCAGGGTGATACAACCCTTGCACGCCAAGGAGATCCTCAAGCGCTCAACATTGCGCGTGGCACATTGCGTGCTCGCAGTGCTGCGCTAATGACGCTAGCTCTACCTGGTGGAACATATTTGTATCAAGGTGAAGAGTTAGCAGTTCCTGAAGTGCGCGATATTCCGCAAGATCGTCTCACTGATCCACGCTGGAAGATGAGTGGTTATTTAGATCGTGGCCGCGATGGTTGCCGTGTTCCAATGCCATGGACTGCAAATCCAGAAGGTGCTTTTGGTTTCTCAACCAATGCTGCGCTTAAGCCAGAGCAAGCATGGTTGCCACAATCATCGTGGTGGGGCAAGTTCGCAGTTGATACACAAGATGGTGTTGAAGGATCAACGCTGTCTATGTATCGAAGCGCACTAGCGATTCGAAAAGGTGAAGAAGGCTTAGGCGATGGTCCTATGGAGTGGATTGAAGCGGGAGCTGATGTTGTGGCATTTGCGCGTCCTGGCAATTTTGCGTGTTACATCAACTTTGGTGCAGCCATTGAGTTACCAAGCAACAGCCAAATTTTAGTTTCAAGCGGACCGATAAGCGGTCATACATTGCCCACTGATACCGCTGCTTGGGTCAGATTAGTCTCTTAATGCCAAATACAGCGCTGCAACAGAAAGTAGTTCGCACGCTGGCAACTGCCCAAGTCTTAAATGGCATTGGCGTTGCAGGCACAAGTTTCTTCTATTACTGATTCTGAAACGCTGGCAGGTCTGGCGCAGACTTTCTCTGTTCTAGGCGCAGCTGTTATGGCGCTGCCACTTGCCCGCTTAACTGCCCGTGGTGGTCGCAGGCTCTCACTCTCTGTTGGTTATGTTGCAGGAGTCGTTGGATCTATTAGTGCAGTTGTTGGCGGCGCGCATAAAAATATCTTTTTCATGTTGCTAGGAACTTTTCTAGTTGGCGCAGCTTCAGCATCTGGCTACCAAGCCCGCTTTGCAGCTATTGATTTAGCAACAGATGAAACCCGTGCAAAACAACTCTCATTTGTTGTCTGGGGATCAACTATTGGCGCAGTTGCAGGTCCTAATTTGATGGATCCAGCAGGTCGTTTAGCTGAACATTTCAATCTTCCGGCATTAGTTGGTCCATACATCATCTCTGCCGCTACGTTAATTTTTGCAACTGTAGTCATTCAACTCTTCCTCCGCCCTGATCCTTATCTTTTAGCTGAAAAACAGGCCAACGTAAAACAACATAAAGGCTCAACTAAAGCTGCACTTTCTCATATTCGCTCTAATCCAAAGGCGTTATTCGCTATTAGTGCCATTGCTATTGGTCACGTGGCAATGGTTTCAGTGATGGTGATGACGCCTATTCATATGAAGCATGTTGATGTTTCACTTCAAATTATTGGTTTTGTCATTAGCGTGCACGTCTTAGGGATGTATGCATTTTCACCAATAGTTGGTTCCTTAAGTGATCGTCTTGGGCGTGTACGTGTAATCCAAATTGGTATAACCACCTTGTTGCTTTCAACTTTGGTTGCAGGAACTGCAGCTGCAGATGATGCGGTGCGCCTTGGAATTGGTTTGTTCTTACTTGGTCTGGGTTGGTCCTGCACCCTTATTGCAGGTTCTGCCTTTCTTTCTGAATCAGTTTCAGTTGAGATGCG
>JAPLBK010000095.1 GCA_026392775.1 Actinomycetota bacterium | reverse complement strand
GAAAACCGTGGACATCCCCGCCTTCGTATGCGCCATGCGCAGTTTCATATCAATATCGCAGCACATGATGCATGGGTCAAAGCGATGCGCACAGCCGTTGATGGAGTGGAGATGAAGCCAGAGTTAAAGGTGCAGTTGTGGACCTATCTAGAGATGGCAGCAGCTGCCATGGTCAATCAACCAGATTGAGATTGATTTCCAACTTTTAGAATTTCACCATTTCTTAAATACCACAGCGTTCCTTTTTTATCGCGCACACATGTCACGCGCAAACCCACCTTTTCAACAACACCCTGGACTTCAAGAACATCTACCTGGTCACCAACACCATATTGATCTTCAACCAACATAAAGATTCCAGAGAGAACATCTCGAACCAGGGTCTGTGCACCAAGACCTAGTGCAACACCTAAAATTCCAGCAGATGCAATGAGGGGTCCTAAGTTAAAACCAAACTCACCTAAAGCCATAGCCGTTGCAACAACCCATATAACAGTTTTTAGAGTGCTGGATAGAACTCCACCAATGGTGCGAGCGCGCTCTTTCTGACGGGCAACGATGTTGCGCGGACCGGGGACAAGATCTGCTGTTGCTAATCGATTCATTGCCCGCTCGATTGCGCGGGTGCCGAAGGTCTGGGAAATCATGGCCGAGATAAGAATGATGGCCACTCGCAGGGGGGTTCCACTTATCCAGTCCAGGGCATTTCGCAGTGAATCGTTCATAGAAGTCAGACTTTATCCAAATCTTTACCTAAATATCGCTAGTAAATACCCACGCGCTCGGGTGTTTTGGGGCAAGATAAGCCAATTGCTTAAGGTGAAGAAAGAGGAAATCGATGTCTCGGACGCTGGTGCTCAATGCCACCTATGAACCACTAGGTGTCATAACGCAACGTCGTGCCCTCATCCTTGTCCTCAATCACAGAGCAACAATGATTGAAGAGTCTGGATCTGTTCTGCATTTCTCTGGCGGTGAGATAGATCTACCCTCAGTTATTCGCCTCAACAAGTTTGTTCGCATTCCTTACCGCCATGCAGTCCCTCTATCTCGGCGGGCGATATTTGCCAGAGATGGTGGACGCTGTGTGTATTGCACCGCTCCTGCCACATCCATTGATCACGTCATTCCACGTAGTCGTGGTGGTGGTCATAATTGGGAGAACGTAGTTTCTGCTTGTCACAAGTGCAATCACTTAAAGGCAGATAAGCAGCTCAAAGAAATAGGTTGGAGATTGCGCAAACTTCCACGCGAGCCAGTTGGCGCAGCATGGAGAATCCTTGGAACTGGTCAAACTAATTCCAGGTGGTTGCAGTACTTAGAGCCATTTGGTGTGGTGGCAGCTACTGCTTAAAGCATTTACACTTAACCCATGCAATCACTGATGAGCGCCCTTGAAGATGGCTATATCCCAGGCCCAGGATTGAGCGTTGCCGAAACCGTATTTACTTTTGTGGTTATTCCCCTTGGACTCTTTGCACTGATTGCATTTCTCTCGTGGCTGGCATCAGCTCCGCGAAAAGAAAAACCGCAATCTTCAGTGTCTTCAATCAACTAATTATCTAGAGCCGCAACCTTCAAAGCGCGGATAATTCCATCCTGTGATTCCTTGACTAGTTTGCGAAGCACAGCAGGGGCCTCTTTGCCCACACCATTTAACCAAGCATTGGTTTTATCCAATGTTGCCTGGGTAATAATCCAGCTTGGATACAGTCCAGTTACGAACTTGGCAGCTCCCTCATAAGACTTTGATTCCCACTCTGAAAGTAAATTGTCAAAGTAGAGATCAACGAATGGCTCCAAAAGTTTGCGCTGAATAGGGCGCTGGAATCCGGCAACTAAGGCAGAGCGAACTGAAGTTTGGGCATCTTGGTTGAGCACTGTGTTAAATGCATATGCTTTGGCTTCTGCATTCGGTGTTGCAGCTTTTGCGCTTTGGTAAAAAAGATTGCCGGAAGTGGTGTTATCACTTGCTAACTCTGCTTCTAGCTCTGCTGGGGTAGTTGCCCCACGCTCAGTGAGTGCAATCAGGAAGTCCCAGCGTCGATCTGTATCAACTTTCAGACCTTTGATTTCACCATTTAATATCCCACGCACATTTTTAATCTGTTCTGGCGTGTGGGCGTTAGCGGCAAAAGCGCGTGAATAGAGAAGTTGTAAGTCGCTGGCTGGGGCACTCGCTTGGAGAAGTTTCCAGAATCCAGCAGCTAAGCGCTCGCGGTACTTATTGCGATTGGCATCGGAGGCGTAAGCTTCAACAGATGTGCCCAGCTGGCCAATAACAATGTTAACGATGGCATCATCGTTTTCTCCGGCTAAACCAGATAACGCTATTTCAATAAAATCTGCTGAAGAGATCTGTGCATCGCGGTGCATATCCCAAATTGCAGCCCAACTAAGTGCGCGGGCCAGCGGATCATTTAAACGTCCTAGATATTTCTTCAGCGTTGCAATAGAGCGATCATCAAAGCGCAGTTTTGCATAGGAAAGATCACGGTCATTGATGAGCAAGAGATCAGCAAGCTTTTCCCCAGCAAGCTCTGTTACTAACGTGCTGGCACCAGTAACATCTAGCTCAACAGATTTGCGTAAGTTGAGTGAATCCCCACTAATGTCATAAAGACCAACGGCAAGGCGGTGAGGGCGTAGTTCTTTAGAACCTGCTGGAACTAATGGGGCTTCTTGTGCGATGACAACGCTTGCGTATGTGTCTCCATCAGTTTCTAGCTGCGGGCGCAAGGTGTTAACGCCTGCAGTCTGTAGCCAGGTATTTACCCAAGCATCTAACTTACGGCCACTAGCAGATTCAAGTTCTACTAACAAGTCATTGAGTGTTGTATTACCCCAAGCATGCTTAGCAAAATATTTTTGCAGACCTGCAATAAATTGTGGTCTACCAACGTGTGCAACAAGTTGATGTAATACTGATGCTCCCTTGGCATAAGTAATGCCATCAAAGTTAGCGTTTACGGCCTCCAAATCCACCATGTCGGCGATGATGGGGTGGGTAGTTGAGAGTTGATCTTGGCGATATGCCCCATTCTTACGTGCACTACTGAACTCAGTCCAAGCACCGTTAAATCTCGTTGCCTCAGTCAGAGCTAGGTAAGAAGCCCATTCAGCAAATGATTCATTGAGCCATAGGTCATCCCACCAGGACATGGTGACCATGTCGCCGAACCACATATGTGCCATTTCATGCAGGATGACGTTGGCGCGAGATAGGTATGACTTCTCCGGCATATGAGAGCGAAAGACCAGAACTTCTTCACGGAATGTGACTGCACCCGCGTTTTCCATTGCACCAAAGTTGAAGTCAACAACTGCGATTTGATCGTATTTCTCAAATGGATATGCCAGAGTAAATACCTTTTCAAAGTATTCAAAGCCCTGCTTGGTAACAAGAAAAATATCTTCTGGGTCTAAGTATTGCATCATTGATTTACGGCAATAGATTCCAAGAGGGATTTCTTTCTCACCCTTATAAACATCATGCACAGATGAATAGGGCCCTGCGATGAGCGCATCCAGATAAGTTGGAATTCTAGGAGTTGTTGTGAACTTCCATTCAACCAGCTCACCCTTAGTTGTTTTTGACTCAACCGGGTTATTTGAAACCGCTTCCCAATGACCAGGTGTTGTGACTGTGAGAGTAAAAGTAGCTTTAAGAGATGGTTGATCAAAGCAGGCAAACATATTGCGGATATACGCAGTCTCACCTTGTGAGTACAAATAAACTTCACCATCGGCTGGATCAACTGAGCGCTGCAGACCTTCACCTGATTTTGAATACTCAGCTTCGAGTTCAATTACTAGAGAGTTTTCAGCTGCTAAATTGGTGAGGAAAATACTTTCGCCATCAAAATTTGAAACATCAACTGCTGCGCCATTAAGAGTGGCGCTTATGACACTGCGTCCTACTGCATCAATAAAGGTTGAATAGCCAGGCTTATTGCACGTAAAAGAGACTTCAGACTTTGAATAGAAGGTCTCTTCACCCTTTGTCACATCCAGGGTCACTGCATAACTGTTGACGTAAAGATGCTCCGCACGATCTTTAGCTTCAGTACGGCTCAAATTCAAACCTGGCACTTGTAACTCCTCTTAATGGATGGGGCGCTTTTGTAGGTTCCAATCCAACCATGACAGAGTGAGGACATGGAACGCCCTTCGGTACGTAGCTATAGCATCCGGGGCTCTCGCATTACCCAGGCCCAACGTGCTGCAAAAGATGAACTACAAGCTATCTATGGGATTGCCGTTGAAGAAAAGAAAGTAAATCTCAAAGAGATATTTCCCACTAGTGAAAAAATCATTATGGAGATCGGCTTTGGCATGGGGGAGGCCACCGCCATCATCGCCAAAAATCACCCCAATAACGCCTACATCGCCATTGATGTGCACCCACCAGGCATTGGCAAACTATTAGGCCGCATTGTGGAAAATGACTTAAAGAATCTGCGCGTAATTGAAGATGATGTTCATATCGTTTTGCCCCATATGTTTGAGGATGAATCACTTGATGCAATCCACCTCTATTTTCCAGATCCCTGGCCAAAGATGAAACACAATAAGCGGCGAATTGTCAAAGAAGGATTTATTTCACTTATTCACCCAAAGTTAAAAAAAGGTGGCTATATCCATATTGCAACTGACTGGGTGCCCTATGCAATCAGTATGCAGGAAGTTTTTGCTGCCTCAGCCCTATTTACTGGGGGAGTGATTGAAAAACCTGAGTCACGCCCAGTAACGCGTTTTGAAGGTCAGGGGATCGATAAAGATCACCAAGTTACTGATTTGATGTATTTTCGTAAGTAGAGATCTTATTGATACGGCGCACGTGACGCTCATCGTTAGTAAATGGTGTTTCGATAAAAGCATCAATGATTGCCTTGCACTGATCTATTGAATGCATACGGCCGCCGATTCCAACAATATTTGCATTGTTGTGCTCTTTTGCAAGCTGGGCGGTTTCAACGCTCCATGCTAAAGCCGCTCTCACACCTGTAACTTTGTTGGCAGCAATCTGTTCACCGTTACCAGAGCCACCCAAAACAATGCCTAATGAACCGGCATCTTTAACAGTTGCAATGGCCGCTGGAATACAGAAATCAGGATAATCATCTAAAGCGTCATATTCATGTGGTCCGTGATCGGTGACGTTATGGCCCTTTGATTTAAGGTATTCCACAAGTGCACTCTTTAACTCAAGGCCTGCGTGATCACTACCGATATGAATATTCATAAGCCCATCTTGCCATTAACGCTCTGAAGATAAAGAAAACCCGCCACATTCTCATCAATGTGGCGGGTTTTCACCCTCAGGAGGTTTCTAGCTTCATCAGAAGTTAGTGATTTGGACCGTTTCTATCCGTAATTAACTCCCATATGTTCAAGAAAGTAATAGGTAAGCTTGAGAACTCTGTGTGAGTTTTTATTCTTTTGTAGGGCTACCCAATCTCCACGTTCAACACCTGCCATGGGGCGCCCTATTTGGTCACACACTCACCTGTTTCACACTGGTTCTCAGAACTTTCCCAGACCTCTAGAAACCAGGACTCTCATGAAAACCAAAACAACCCTCATCGCATTAGCTTTGATCACAACATTAATCAGTAGTCCACAAGCACTTCCCGCGGGCAAGACTTCACTTGTTATTAAAGAAGCTGGACGATCTTCAACATCAATACCTAACACGATTTTAAGTGGCAGCGGAATTCCAATAAAAACAGCAGGCATAGATGGTGATTTCTATATTGATATTAAGAATGCAAATCTCTATGGACCCAAAATAAAAGGGGTGTGGAAGTTAGCAACAACATTGCGAATTGCTGACACAAAGGAAGTAGTTATACCAGCTGCTGGTATTGATGGAGCTAAGGGAAACACAGGAGAACAAGGATTAAGCGGTTCTAATGGAACTAACGGAATAGATGGGATAAAGGGTGCTGATGGAGCAAAAGGTGCCGATGGTGCAAAGGGTGCTACAGGTTTAACGGGTGCAACTGGATCAACTGGTTACACAGGTGCCACAGGCTCTGTAGGTGCAACTGGTGCTAAGGGAGAAACTGGAGCGACAGGTTTAGCAGGAAGTGCAGGAACAAATGGAACAGCAGGAGTTAAAGGTGACACAGGTACAGCAGGTACAAATGGAACAAATGGAAGTAAAGGTGATACTGGGTTAACAGGTGCCACAGGATCACAAGGAGTTAAGGGAGATACTGGGTTAACAGGAAGTTCTGGTGCTACTGGAGGAACCGGCGCTACGGGTAGTGCGGGGGCTGCGGGGATTTCTAGTGCGCAGTGGGTGACGCTGACCCCATTCTCCCTCTCGAGTGCCTCTGTTCTTGGTGAAAGTGTTTGGGTGAATTTCGGAAGTGCTACGGAGAATGGTTCTTTTATTTTCCAAATTATTTTAGATGGCACCTTTTCTGGTCCTAATCCTTCAAATCTTTCAATCGGTCTTGAGATTGCATCAGTTGGAAGTTCAACTGCATTTCATTCTCAAATCTTTTCGACTGATACGACAAACCTTGTAAATGGAGCGTTTGGCCGTCATATTCAATTTCTAATAATGGGGACAATAACTTCCGTTGCCACTAGCAATCTTCTACATGTGCGAGTACTAGATATGAATAGTTCTATTTCGACAGCAATTCTTACTTTCAGCGGTGCCGCGCTAATAACTAAGGTCGGTTCCATCGGATAATTACGTGGAGCGGGTGACCGGGATCGAACCGGCATGGCCAGCTTGGAAGGCTGGGGCTCTACCATTGAGCTACACCCGCATGTGGTGCGTAGGGCTAAAGGTACTGGGTCG
>JAPLBK010000096.1 GCA_026392775.1 Actinomycetota bacterium | reverse complement strand
CCATTAAAGAGGCACGCGAGCTGGGTTCAGAACGTCGTGAGACAGTTCGGTCCCTATCTTCTGTGCGCGCAGGAAACTTGAGAAGGCCTAACCCTAGTACGAGAGGACCGGGTTGGACGAACCTCTGGTGTGTCGGTTGTTTTGCCAAAAGCACCGCCGATTAGCTACGTTCGGAAGGGATAACCGCTGAAAGCATCTAAGCGGGAAGCTCGCTTCAAGATTAGGTTTCCACTGGTTTACCAGGTAAGGCCCCCAGCTAGACGACTGGGTTGATAGGCCGGAAGTGGAAGAGGCGCAAGCCTTGGAGCTGACCGGTACTAATAGGCCGAGGATTTAACTACAAAGTTGCTACGCGTCCACTGTGTGGCTCTCGAGATACGGTCTCGAGATCCACGATCAAATGAAAAGGCTTTGACCCCTTTTCATTTTAGACCGAAAACTCAATAGCGTTTCGGCCACCCGGTCCCATTCCGAACCCGGAAGTTAAGCCTCTCAGCGTCGATGGTACTGCAAGGGTGACCTTGTGGGAGAGTAGAACGTCGCCGGACTTCTTTTATAAAAAGGGGCGCTTTAACGAGCGCCCCTTTTTTATTTCTCTATCATTTATTTAGCAAACAAAGATTGGAGCGAGAAGATGGAAGATAAGAACAAACGTCCATCTCGTCCTGCTTCTTCTCGCCCATCAGGGCCAAATAATGCACGCCGGCGTGAAGATTTGCCTGCCCGCGGGGGATCCTCTAATCGCCAAGGAGCACCTCGTCAAACGCGTGATGGATCAGATGCACGTGGTGCACGTCCTGCACCTGTAGATCGAGAACAATCTCGTCTTCGTCCACGAATTTTTGAACCAGATATTCCAGATGAGATTACTGGTGAAGAGTTAGATAAATCTTTACGTGCAGAACTTCTCTCACTCTCTGCTGAAAATGCAAAAGTTGTTGCCAGACATTTAGCCTGTGTGAATTTATATGCAGAAGATGATCCACAGCGCGCTCACAAACATGGAGTAGCTGCGGCCCACCATGCAGGTCGCTTAGCTGTTGTCCGCGAATCTGCTGGTTATGCCGCATATCGCGCAGGTCATTATGAAATCGCGCTAAAAGAACTACGTGCATCCCATCGAATCTCAGGTGATGTTTCGATGTGGCCAGTGATGGCTGATTGTGAGCGTGGTCTTGGGAACCCTCTGAAAGCATTGAATTTAGCGGGTTCTGATGAGGTCAAGCGTTTAGCAAAACCAGAAGAAATTGAAATGCGCATCGTTGCATCAGGTGCGCGTCGTGATCTTGGCGAGTTTGATGCAGCTGTTGTGACATTAACCTGCAAAGAGCTCAAGAACGAACAAGAGGAGTGGGCAGTGCGATTGCGCTATGCCTATGCCGATGCTCTCGAGGCTGCTGGGCGTAAGGAAGAGTCACAAGAGTGGTTTTCAAAGTGCGCAGAGATCGATGCCGAAGAGGTAACCGATGCTGCCGAGCGCTGTTTGTAGATAATTATCCACATCACCTAAATCCTTTTCGATTTCTCTGTCAGTTGTTCTGGTAATCATCATGCTTCCAATAAAAGAAGAGATGGGTTGTGCCATGAGTGAGAAAAAAGCAAAGAAAAAGAATGCGATAGTTGAAGTAGAGGAAGAGGATTTCTCCCTTAATGATCTTCTCTTGAGAGGTCGCATATCTGCTGCCGCACTTGAGAAAGAGCTGCCGTCGGGGGATAAGGTCGTTGAGTTTCGCCTCATTGTTTCTAGGCAGCGACGAGATGGTGTTGACACCTTAGATATCGGCGCTTGGAGCGCTAAATCACGTCGTATCGCGCTGACGTTAAAGCCCGATGAATGGGTTGAAGTATCAGGTGCTATTCACAGGCGTTTTTGGACCGGTGCCGGCGGACTTGCAAGCCGTTGGCAGGTTGAAGCAGTTGAGATTTCTCGAATTTAGATAGGCTTGGCGCTATGGCCAATGACATTTTTTCAACTCTGCGCACATACCTTAATAAGGTAAGTGATGGAGACAAGAACGCTTCAGAGGTAGCTTCAACGGTCAATCAATGGCTGCGCGAAGGCGGCGAAGCTCTAAAAATTAAAGTTGAAGATGAAGTGGAACGCTCAGTTTCCAAGATGGGTTTTGTTAAGCGCGGAGAGTTCGAAGCTCTGAAAGAGGAAGTCGCTCGTTTGAAGATGAGCAAGCCGGTGAAAAAAGCAGCTGCACCTAAGAAGAAAACTGTCAAAAAAACTGCGACAAAGAAGGCGAGCAAGAAATGACAACTGCCTCTGAACACACACAAGGTGAGAATTTAGTAGAAGAGATTCGTAGTGAATTGGTAGAAATCGATTCAATGCAGATTAACGATCATGGGGATCGCTATGAACAGTTGCATCAGAAACTATCTTCTGCACTTTCATCTATCGATGGGTTGTAAGTAGAGCGCGTGAAAATTCGTCTTGATGCTGAGTTGGTGCGCCGGGAGTTAGCCCGTTCGCGCGAACAGGCATCGGATTTAATTGAAGCCAGATCAGTTTTAGTCAATGGAATTCCAGCAACAAAGCCAGCAACAATGGTAGATGCTGAAACTTCTATAAAACTGCATGGTAAGCGAGATGATTTTGTCTCCAGAGGTGGACATAAATTAGCTGGCGCACTTGATGCATTTGCCGGTGTTGAAGTCGCAGGAAAAAGGTGTTTAGATGCAGGGGCATCAACCGGGGGATTTACTGATGTATTACTGCGCAGAGGAGCCGAGAAGGTTGTTGCAGTAGATGTTGGTTATGGGCAACTAGCGTGGGAGCTTCGCCAAGATCCACGCGTAGTCATTCATGATCGCACCAATATCCGTCATTTGACTGGTGAAATCATTGGTGAACCGATAGATCTAGTTGTCGCTGATCTCTCTTTCATCTCTTTAACTCTTGTATTACCTGCATTAGCTGCGGTCTCAAAGGCTGAGGCGGATTTTGTGGTGATGGTGAAACCACAGTTTGAAGTGGGGCGGGAAAAGCTGGGAGCCGGTGGAGTTGTGCGTGATCCAGCGCTGAGAAAAGCTGCAGTGATAGAGGTGGCAGATTCTGCTTATGATGTCGGACTTGGAACCTTAGGCATTGCTGCCAGTCCACTACCTGGACCAGCTGGAAATGTTGAGTATTTCTTGTGGCTGCGCCGAGGAGCCCAAGAGATGAATCATGAGGCGTTAGATCAAGCGATAGCGATAGGACCGCAATAAATGAGTGAGCGCAATCTTTTACTTGTCTGCAACCCTTCACGTAAGGAAGCGGTAGATGCGGCGACGGTTCTTGCGAAAGATTTTACAGCTGGGGGATTCTCACTTTTCACAATCTCTGATGTAGCAATTCCAGGAGTTGCTAAGTGTGATATCGATTCTTTGCCACAACTTGAGGTAGCTGTTGTTTTAGGTGGCGATGGCACAATGTTGCGTGCTGCAGAAGTTGCTCGCGTGCAGGAGATTCCATTGCTGGGTGTGAATTTAGGACATGTTGGATTTTTAGCCGAGGTTGAGAAGCCACCTCTTGCGACAATCGTTTCAGCAATCACAAAACGTGAATATGTCTTGGATTCACGAATGGTTTTGCAATATGCAGTCAAACGAAAAGGGGAAACTGTTTCTGAGGGCTGGGCACTCAATGAAGTAACTGTCGAGCGCGAGCGATCATCGATGGTGGAACTCTTTCTTGAAATCGATGGTCGACCTATCTCACGCTGGGGTTGTGATGGTTTGATTTGTTCCACACCAACTGGTTCAACTGCCTATGCTTTTTCTGCTGGAGGCCCCGTGGTATGGCCTGAGGTTGATGCACTTGTTGTCTTGCCAATCTCAGCTCATGCCCTTTTCTCACGTCCACTTGTGATTTCTCCACAATCTGAAATAGTTGTTAATGTCGAATCCAAAGAATCAGTCTTATCAGCTGATTCATTGCGAAAGTTTGCATTGCAATCAGGTGATCGTGTTGTTATTACTAAGGATTCTTATGTTGTTAAACTTGCGCATTTAACTAATACCGTCTTTAGTGATCGGTTGGTGGCAAAATTCAAACTTCCCGTTGAGGGTTGGCGCGGTGAGTGATCGCACATTTTTAGAAGAAATATCTATTCGCTCTATCGGAGTCATTGAGCACTCCACACTTGAAATATCCCCAGGTTTAACGGTCTTAACGGGTGAAACAGGCGCAGGTAAAACAATGATTCTGACTGCGCTCAATCTGATTTTAGGGGGCAAAAGCGATAGCTCACTTGTTCGAAAGGGGAGTGAAAGGTTAGTTGCCAGTGGCAGCTTTAGCGTCCCAAAGTCTTTGCAGAATTCTTTTGAGGAAAACGGTTTGCAAGTTGAAGACGGACAGTTAATTCTTACAAGGACTGTTAATGCTGATGGCAAAAGTAAAGCCACAAGTAATGCTATTGCTGTGCCATCTAGTGTTTTGGCTGCTGCCAGTGAGAACCTTGTAGAAGTACATGCCCAAGCAGCGAATGTAAACATGACTAAGTCTGCCAAGCAAAGAGATTTGCTAGATCGATTTGGTGGCAAAGCGTTAAATAGTGCGTTGATGAACTATCAGAGCGAGCTAGCCAACTATCACGACTTGAAGTCTCGAATATCTGCCATGAAGAAGAGCATTGATTCAAGGGATGCACAGTTAGTTGAGTTGCGTGAGTTCGCAGCTGTGATGGGGAAGTTGAAGTTGGAGCGCGGTGAGCTACAAGAAATCACTACTGAGATTGGGCGCTTATCTAGCGTTGAGGATCTGCGATTGGCTGCACAAAGCGCCTCTTCAGTTATTGAAGAGGAGCAGTCAGGTTCTCTTACTACCCTTGGAATCACACGGAAATCACTTGAATCAGTTCGGGCAAAAGATCCACAAATCGAAGAACTTTATCAAAGGGTCAGTGAAGCTTTCTTTTTAGTCGACGATGCTAAAAGTGTTCTGGCTTCTTATATATCCAATCTAGAGGCCGATCCCACTCGCTTGGAGTATCTGAATAGCCGAAAAGCTGAGATCAATGCACTCATTAAAAAATATGGCGGTGCGCAATCTGCCGATGATGAACTTAGGAAACTGAACTTGTTGGGATCAAGAAAAAGCTCCTAACAGCTGCGAAATCACTGACAAGTATTCGAAGTGAAAATGCAGCCAAGTTGTCCAAAGAAGTTACCAAAGAGATTCAGCAGCTTTCTATGCCACACACTTCATTTCATTGCCAGGTTAATAGCGCTGACTACAACGCTTTGAAAGAATCTGATTTCACAGTCTTTGGGTGCGATGAGATTGTGATGTTAATTCAAGGACACAAAGACGGCCCACTGGTGCCACTTGCTAAAGGTGCTAGTGGTGGTGAAATGTCACGAGTGATGTTGGCCTTAGAAGTAGTTTTGGCTGCAACGCATCCAGTTGGAACGTATGTATTTGATGAAGTCGATGCTGGAGTTGGCGGAAAAGCTGCTATCGAAGTTGGCCGGCGATTACATGCTCTTTCAAAACACGCACAAGTCATCGTTGTGACTCACCTGCCTCAAGTTGCCGCTTGGGCTGATTCTCATTTTGTAGTCACGAAGAACTCTGATGGTTCAGTTACTGAAAGCAATGTGACTAAAGTGGTGAAAGAGGATCGCATCGAGGAGATTGCACGCATGTTG
>JAPLBK010000051.1 GCA_026392775.1 Actinomycetota bacterium | reverse complement strand
AGAAAGATAGTTAAATTGAATTGCAGGTTTATCTAATGGATTAGTGCTTTTAATCTTGAGCCAACCCCGGGCATCTGAATACATAGGCCCCACGTGGACTTGATAGCCATGACCTCGTGTGTCCACGGTGCCGTCATAGCGAATAGCAAGTGGCAGGAAGTGGAACATTAAGTTGGGATAGGCAACATCGTTATTGCTTCGTGTGAAACCGCCGGCTTCAAATTGATTGGTAGCACCTGGGCCTTTTCTAAAGAACAACCATGCAGCACCAATAAATGGGCGACGCCAGAACTGTGTAATGGGCTGTTGTGTCACAGGCAGCTTGCACTTGTATTGAACATAGACCTCTAAGTGATCCTGTAGATTTGCACCTACGCCAGGCAAGTCCTTGACCACTTTAATGCCGAGTTTTTCTAGATCTTCTTTTTTACCAACACCTGATAGTTGCAGAATCTGTGGGGTATTAATTGAGCCACCTGAGAGAATTACTTCACGGGATGTAAAGACATGCTTCTTACCACGGATGAGAACTTCTACTCCGGTCGCAGTTGTGCCATCAAATAAAACTTTTGTTACATGTGCACGGGTTTTAACGCTCAAGTTCTTGCGATTCATCACTGGGTACAAGTAAGCGCGTGATGCGCTCAGTCGACGCCCACGGTAAACATTGCGATCAAAGGCAGCAAAGCCTTCTTGGCGATAACCATTGACATCATTAGTACGTGGATAACCAGCTTCTTCAGTTGCTTTAAAGAATGCGGCAAAGAGTGGACCCTTAGTTGGTCCACGCTCTAATTTAAGTGGGCCGTCATCTCCACGAAATGGTGATTTGGGATCTGCTAAACAGTTCTCCATCTTCTTAAAATAAGGCAAGCAATGAGCGTAATCCCAGTTAGCCATTCCTTGATCTCTAGACCAACGCTCATAATCCATTGCATTGCCGCGCTGCCAGATCTGACCATTAATGGAAGAAGATCCACCTAATACTTTGCCGCGTGCATGATAAATGCGGCGATTATTCATGTGTGGTTCTGGCTCTGATTCATACATCCAGTCGTAGTACTTGCTACCAATTGGAAAAGCTAGGGCTGCTGGCATATGAATAAACACATCCCAGATCCAGTCACGACGTCCAGCCTCAAGGACTAGAACTTTATGATTGGGATTCTCACTTAAGCGATTAGCTAATGCGCAGCCCGCTGATCCCCCACCAACGATGATGTAGTCATATTGCGCGCTCATGAGAGAAAGTCTACTAATAAAACAAGGCCCTTACTCAGTGAACTCCACCGAGTAAGGGCCTTGCTTCTTAGATTACTTTGTTACTTCTTGAGCCATGTCTTAACGATATCTGCGTGAGCATCGATCCACTTCTGAGCCGCTGCTTCTGCTGTCATTCCGCCTTCAAGATCTGCGGCAACACTGTTCTGATCAGCATTAGTCCACTTGAAGTTCTTAACAAGTGAAGTAAATGAATCATTAGCATCATTGAGCTTCTTTGAAATCAACTTCTTGAGTGGTGTAGATGGGTAGTCGGTTAGACCACTTGCCGCCGCTGGATCGCTCCAGTCATTGGCAGGGAAAACAACGCGAGCTGCTTCAAGTGTTGGAAGCTTGGAATGAAGTGTCCAAGGCTGCCATGCATAACCAATGAATGGTGTCTTGTTAGCTTCTGCCTTGATGAAACCGTCAACTAGAGCAGCTTCAGAACCAGAGAAGATAACTTTGAAGTTCAACTTGTTGGCAGAAACCATCTTTTCGCCGATAGTTGTGTAACCAGTTGGGCCTTCAAACCAAGCACCCTTGCCACCTGAATCTGCAGTCTTAAACAAAGCTGCATACTTATTCAAGTTCTTTGAATCAACGATGTCTGGATACTTTTCAACCATCCATGGAGCAACATACATACCGATAATTCCAATGTTTCCGTTATCGCCAACTTCAACTACAGCTCCGCGATCACTCCAGTCCTTCCAGCGTCCACCGCCCCAATCTTCGATTAGTACGTCGATTGTTCCAGCTTCCATTGCGTCATAAGTGACTGGACCTTCTTCTAGAGTTGTCTGAGTGATTGTGCAACCCAATTCTTTCTTTGCGATTTCTGCAACTACCTGTGCTGAAGCTGTGTAACCACCCCATGCGTGCATTGCAATTGCATAAGAACCGCAATCTCCTGAGGCCTCGCCTGCAGAATCGTTAACGCTGCTGCTGCAACCTGAAAGAATAAGTGCTGTTGCAAGTGCAGCTGTAACGATTGCGGAACGGCGACCGAATAGTGATTTCATTAACCCTCCTAAAGAGTTTTATGTTTTGCTCATAGCCTAGGGCTGGGATAGGCTCAGTACTAGTACTTCTAGGGGCTATTTGCTCGAATTTATGAGGAGCGACGGGCGCCGGCTTGCATAATCCGGTCGAAAATAACGCCTAAGAGCAAGATGGCAACACCGGCGATAAGGCCCTTGCCTTGTAGCTCTGGTTTAGAGTTACCAGCGATTACTAAGTAGCCAAGACCGCCCGCACCAACAAAGCCACCGATAACAACTACAGCCAAGACATAGATCAAGCCCTGGTTAGTTGCAAGCAAAATAGTTTTCTTTGCCGCAGGCAATTGCACCTTAGTGATGATTTGTCGGGTAGTGGAGCCCGCAGCTGTTGCTGCCTCAACGAGTGCATGTGGAACTGCGCGAATTCCTTCACTCACAATCTTCACAACAACTGGAATTGAATAGACGATACCTGTTGCAATAGCAGTAAAGCGAGTTGGGCCAAATAAACCTAACATTGGAACTAAATAAACAAATGCTGGAAGAGTTTGCCCGGCATCAAGAAATGGTCGCAATACTTTCTCTGCTCTATCACTACGACCAGTCCATATTCCAAGTGCAAGGCCAATGATCATTGTGAGCAAACATCCCACAATTGTCTGAGTAAGAGTCAACATTGCTTCATACCAAAGACCGGATAATACAATGGCCATTGCTAGAACGAAAGCCAATATTGCAATTCTAGTTCCACCAATAATAATTGCAAGAGCCACAATCATTCCAACTGTTACATACCAAGGAGATGCCGCAAGCTGAGTTTCTAGAGGATTGAGAATGGAATAGGAAATTAAGTCTTTAAAGTCCTCGGTAAATATAGTGAGGTTTTCTAATATCCAAGCCGTAATATTATTTGTAATTTTTGTTACTTGCGGAGCAATGGTGACTTCTTTTGGCCAAACTGCTGCCCACAACATTGTGCGAGACATAAAGACAGATACAGCTGCAAGAATTCCACCAACAATAAGTGTGATCCGCTTTGTTTTAATCTGCTTCTGCGTCAGTGGGATAAATGAGGTTTGGCGCTTAGCTGCAGCGCTAGTGCTGCGATCGAGCAAAATAGCAAGGAAAACCACGGCAAAGCCAGCCACAAAGCCCTGCCCAACATTTCGAATAATCAAGGCATCAATAACTGGCTTACCAAGCCCAGGTGCGCCAATGAGAGCGGCAATCACTACGAATGACACGGCAGCCATAACTGTTTGATTAATGCCAAGAACAATCATCTGCTTAGCCATTGGGATTTGAACTTTGGTTAGGGTCTGCTTTTGCGTGGAGCCCATTGACTCTGCAGCCTCTATTGGAGATTGATTTAAATTTCTAATCGCATGGCTCGTAATACGAATTGCGATTGGAATGGAATAAATCATCGTTGCAATTGTTGCTGAGGCCGCACCAATCATAAAGACAAGTGCGATTGGTGCCATATAAACAAGGGTCGGCAAGATCTGGGCTAAATCTAAAAAAGGCGTGAATATCTTTAAGACCCGATCAGATAGACCTGCCCATATGCCTAGCGGAATTCCGATTGCTAGTGAAAGGAGTACGGCTGCCAAAGTCATTGCAATGGAGTCCATGGTGAACTGCCACATTCCCAGAGCGCCGCAAGCTAATAAAAGTGAGACTGATAGGAGCGCTGTTCGCCACTGACTTGTTGCATAGACTGCAAAAGCAACAAGTCCGACTACACCTAACCAACCAATGATTGGAATAACTGAGTTTTGTGCTGGAACTGCGATGAGATTTCTTATCCCCTGAACAAAACCATCAATTGCCCCGCGAATAGGGTTAAAGAAATAGATGAAAGCAGGGCTCTCAGTTCGGTTACCGCGCAGATCTAGGGCTTTTTCACCAATGTAACTAGTAAAGGCAGTATTCTCATAGGTGGCTATCTGCAATGTGTGTGTGCCATTGAGTAAACGGCCCAACACAATCCAGATTGTTACTGAGCCTAGTAAAAGATAGGACTTACGAACCTTCATCAAGTGCCACCAGAAATTAACCGCAAAACATCCTCGCTAGAGACAATTCCAAGGGCGGTGCCATTGTCATTGACCCGTACTGGTTTGTGGGACTGCAAAATAACTTGTGCAGCATCACGAATGATGGTGTTAGAGGCAAGCTCTGGCCCATCTGTGGCTTCACCTGGCTGGGCTTTTCTTGCTAAGTGCTTAAGGGTTAACACATGT
>JAPLBK010000127.1 GCA_026392775.1 Actinomycetota bacterium | reverse complement strand
AGGTCTGCTCTGGGTTACAAAGAATGCTGCGCGCTTTGGAATTGATCCAACAAAGATTGGTGTAGGAGGCGATAGTGCTGGAGGCAATTTAGCTGCAGCCGTTGCACTCAAAGCCGCTGACACAGGCGATGTCAAACTTGCCTATCAAATGCTTATCTATCCATGCCTTGATACAGATTTTGATGCTCCGTCTTACCTTGCTCATGAAACTGGTTTTGGTTTAGAAAAAGTTGGAATGCAGTGGTGTTGGGGGCTCTATGTGCCAGAGGCTCACATGAATAACAAATACGCCATTCCAGCACGTGCTACAACATTTAAAAATGTTGCACCGGCCATTATCGGCTTAGCTGAGCATGATGTTTTGCGCGATGATGGTGCTAACTACGCAGTCGCCCTAGAAAAGGCTGGCGTTCCAGTTACTTTGAAGGAGTATCCTGGGACTATTCATGGATTCTTTGGTCATGGTTTTATGGTTGATGATGCCTATGAACTACGTAGATGGCTGAGTGAACAGATAGTTAAAGCAGTTCAATAGTGCTTGCAGCACACACGCTGCGGAGCTTTTATTGGCACACGTTTTGGAATCAAAAGGTATTCATCTGTGGGTGTGAAGCGGGCTTTGGGCTTTGTCTTACTAATAGCTAGAGCTAAATTCTTACTTTCTTAAGCAAGTAATTCAGCAAGCAGAGTTTCCACGCGCTTTTTAATTTCATCTCTTATCCCTCGCACTGATTCAATTCCCTGACCTGCTGGATCCTCTAGTACCCAATCTTCATAACGCTTGCCTGGATAGAAGGGGCAAGCATCTCCGCAGCCCATTGTTATCACTGCATCAGATGCTTGAACTGCCTCTGGTGTGAGAATCTTTGGAACATTGTTTGCAATATCAATGCCCAGCTCTGCCATAGCTGCAATTGCCACAGGATTAATAGATTCTTTTGGCGCAGAGCCTGCTGAGAGGACTTCCACACGATCTTGCCCTAACGCCTTCATAAAACCAGCTGCCATTTGAGAACGGCCAGCGTTATGTACGCAAACAAATAAAACTATTGGTTTAGCGCTCACTACCTAATCCCTTGGCTATTCCAAGTCCGATGAGTGCGCCAATGAGCTGGGCAATAACAAATCCTGGAACCGAAGACATCTCGATTCCGGCAAATGTATCGCTTAAAGATCGCGCGAAGGTGACGGCAGGGTTAGCAAAAGTTGTCGAGGAGGTGAAGAAATAGGCGGATCCGATCCAGCCAGCAACAGCCAGTGGAATATATCGGCCTTTCTTCTGAGCACCGACTAGTTGGATGACAAGAATCAAACCGGCAGTTGCAACTACTTCGCTAAATAGAAGGTTCGAGCTGGTCTTTGCCGCTGTTGAAGCTCCAATAGTTGGAAGATCAAACATCACATTTGCTGTTATGACGCCGAGAACTGCTCCAATTATTTGAGTGAGCACATATTTAACGGCAGTCGTAACATTAATCTTCTTATTAATCAGATCAACCAAAGTAACGGCTGGATTAAAATGCGCTCCACTTATCGGTCCAAGCATCTGAATCATGGTGGCCAACATAAATACTGTGGTAACTGCCACGATAAGAAGTTGCAGACCAACATCTTTGGTCAGATTGGTAGCCATAACTCCTGAGCCAACGATTGATGCTGCTAAAAACCCAGTTCCAACTAATTCAGCTAAGAATATGCGCAGTTTCATTTATGAGACTCCGATGATGTCGACAACGAATATGAGCGTTTCATTTGGGCCGATTGGGCCAGAGCCATTGGGACCATAACCAAGATCTGCTGGGATAACGAGTAGGCGACGTCCGCCAACTTTTGCACCAGGTAGACCCTGTTGCCACCCAGCTATTACACCAGAGAGTGGAAACGTTGCTGGTTGTCCACCAGACCATGACGATTCAACAATTGATCCGTTTGACCATGTCATCAGTGTGTAATGAACTGTCAGAGTAGAAGAAGCTTGAACTTCAGTTCCACTTCCAACAATGATGTCCTGTGTTTGAAGAGTTGTTGGGGCAGCGCCAGTTGGCGCTGTAATAGTTGGTGCTTCACCAGCATTAGCTGTTACTGCCGGTAGGTTGTTTAAAGATGATGTTTCTGCCACTGTCTCTTTTCCTCCACATGCTGAAAGGGATGTAATCCCAAGTGCGATAACTGCTGCGATTGCTAAGTTTCTGATCTTTGAATTCATTGCCATCCTTTATTCGAGTTCGCCGATTAATTTGAATTCACCATCACCTAACTGACCCTGCGCTCTATACAGCTCAAGCTTTGCACGAGTATCTGCGATATCAAGGTTTCGCATCGTTAACTGTCCAATACGATCAACTGGACCAAATGCAGCGTTTTCTGTGCGCTCCATGGATAGCTTCTCTGGTGCATAGCTAAGTGCAGGACCAGTTGTATTGATAATTGAGTAATCATCTCCGCGGCGCATACGCAAAGTAACTTCACCTGTAACTGCAGATGCCACCCAACGTTGCAATGATTCACGCAGCATCAAGGACTGTGGATCTAACCAACGGCCCTCATAGAGCAGGCGACCTAAGCGGCGTCCTTCTGCGTGATAGTTAGCAATAGTGTCTTCATTGTGAATTGCACTAATTAAGCGCTCATAAGCAATAAATAACAGCGCCATTCCTGGAGCTTCATAAATTCCACGGCTCTTTGCTTCAATAATACGATTTTCAATCTGGTCAGCCATTCCAAGACCATGGCGACCACCAATTGCATTGGCTTCTTTCATCAGCGCCACAACATCATCAAATGACTTACCGTTGATTGCAACGGGGCGTCCTTGAACAAAAGAAATCTTCACATCTTCAGTTTCAATCTTTACGGCCGAATCCCAGAAGCGCACTCCCATAATTGGTTGCACGAGCTCAACTGAAGTATCTAGATTCTCTAA
>JAPLBK010000011.1 GCA_026392775.1 Actinomycetota bacterium | reverse complement strand
ATTTCCTTGATACGTGCATACTCATCAGGCTTTAATCCAAGCTCAGCAAATGGTTGAACGTTTTCCGGTGTTGTTTGGGCAATAACGACGGTATCAAGGGCCATCACTTCACCATGGCATTCAGAATAGAAGTAAAGAAGCCAAGGCCTTGGGCAGATGGGCCAGTTAACTCATTAATTGCATGCTCTGGGTGAGGCATAAGCCCCACAACATTGCCCCGCGCATTAGTAATTCCAGCAATCAAATTCCTTGACCCATTTGGGTTTTGGCCCACATACCGAGCAATGATTCTTCCTCCACCTTCGAGCTCGGCAAGGGTTTTATCATCACATTGAAAAGATCCTTCACCGTTCTTCAATGGGATAACAATCTTTTCCCCCGCTTTATAAGAAGAAGTCCATGGTGTTGAGTTATTTACTATTTCAATCTCTTGATCTCTACACAAAAAATGGAGATCTGAATTACGAGTGAGCGCTCCTGGAAGCAAGTGTGATTCACAGAGAACTTGAAAACCATTACAGATACCAAGAACAGGCATACCTTTACCTGCTGCATCAATTACTAACTGCATTACTGGTGCAAAACGAGAAATTGCACCGCAGCGCAAATAATCACCATAAGAAAATCCACCGGGTAAAATAACTGCATCTACTTTCTTTAAATCAGCATCTGCATGCCAGAGTGATACTGTCTCGCACCCTCCGGCTACGACAGCGCGCGCAGCATCTCGATCATCTAACGTGCCCGGAAAAGTTATGACTCCAACGCGCATTACTTCTCTACTCTCACAACAAAGTTTTCAATCACTGGATTTGATAATAAAACTTCAGCAGCTTTTTCAACTTCAGCTAACTGAGCAGCTGTTGGTTCCCCCTCGACTTCAATTTCAAATCGCTTTCCTTGGCGCACTGATTTAGCAAAGGAGAATCCAAGACGAGGTAGAGCAGATGCAACTGCGTTACCTTGTGGGTCAAGAATCTCTGGCTTCAACATCACATCAACCACGATCTTTGCCATTGTCATATTCTCCCTTAGTTAGAACTTGCTGCCAGTTAAACGATAAAAAGCTTCTTCATAACGCGCTGAAGTTTTTTCTACGATCTCTGCTGGTAGCTCAGGTGGTGGGCTATTTCTATCCCATCCACTGGCTACGAGGTAATCACGCAAAAACTGTTTATCAAATGAGGGCTGCGTGCCCCCTGGAACCCAGGTGGGTTGATCCCAAAACCTAGATGAATCAGGGGTTAGAGCCTCATCGCCCAAGACGATATCTCCGACTGAATTTCTCCCAAATTCAAATTTAGTATCAGCCAATATAATGCCTCGGCTCTTAGCAAAATCTGCAGCTGTGTCATAGAGCTTTAATGTTAAGTCACGCAGCTCGGCTGCATCATTAGCACCAACAATCTTTGATGCAGTATCAAAATCAATGTTTATATCGTGATCACTAATGTCTGCCTTTGTCGCTGGCGTGAAAATGCTGTTAGGAAGCTCTGATCCATCAAGTAATCCTGCCGGTAGAACATTTCCACATACCGCACTATTTGCTTTGTATTCACTCCAACCACTGCCCGTTAAATACCCACGGGCAACACATTCAATTGCAAACATTTCTAGCGGTTGAACAATTATTGCGCGGTCTTCCACAATTTCTGGAACATCAGTTGAAACAATATGGTTCGGAATTATGTCTTCTAGTAAATCAAACCAAAATAAAGATAACTGCGTTAATACCGCACCCTTACCTGGAATCTCTGTCGGCATTACCCAGTCATAAGCAGAGATGCGATCAGATGCAACAAGTAAGATATTTCCCAAATCATTTGTATAGAGGTCACGTACTTTTCCGGTGCGCAGGTGTGTCCACCCAGGTATTGAAGGCGCTGGCGGTGGACCAGCTAAGCCGAAGCCGCTCACCTAATAGAGCCGGGCTTGTACTGCACTGCGGCAGGGTGCGCGGAAGTAATCGCGCCAATGCGACTAACAACTCGAGCAACTTGTTGGCGAGCTTCGCCAGTAAATTCAAGTGGGGTGCTTATTAATACATCTAATGCCGCACGATCAAGTGGTAAACGATTATCTGCAGCTAAATCATCAAGGAGTGAGTTCTTCTTTCCTTCGCGCATTCCTAGCGCTGCTTTAACTGCATGTTCTTTAATAACTTCATGGGCAACTTCGCGGCCAACACCGGCCTTAACCGCTGCCATCAAAATCTTTGTTGTGGCCAAGAAAGGCAGATAACGCTCTAATTCAGCTGCTATTACTGCTGGAAATGCTCCGAACTCATCTAGAACCGTCAGCATTGTTTCGAGCAGACCATCTATTGCATAGAAAGCATCTGGCATGGCAACACGGCGAACTACTGAACAAGAAACATCCCCTTCATTCCATTGATCTCCGGCTAGTTCGCTGACCATTGATGCATATCCGCGAAGCACAACTGCTAAACCATTTACTCGCTCACACGAGCGTGTGTTCATCTTGTGAGGCATTGCGCTGCTTCCAACTTGGCCGGCCTTGAATCCCTCAGTGACAAGTTCGGCGCCTGCCATCAAGCGAATTGATGTGGCAAGGGAAGAAGGTGAAGAAGCTAGTTGAACCAGGGTTGTCACAACGTCATAATCAAAGGAGCGAGGATAGATCTGACCAGTTGAATCTAGAACACGGTTAAAGCCCAGCTCTTTTGCAATTGTGTTTTCTAATTTTGCATGAGCATCAGTTGATCCCAGTAAGTCAATTGAATCTTGTGCTGTTCCAACTGGCCCCTTTATGCCACGCATTGGATAACGATCTTGCAAAGCAGTTAAGCGCTCATAAGCAAAGAGTAATTCTTCTGCAGCTGAAGCAAATCTTTTTCCAAGAGTTGTGATCTGTGCTGGAACATTATGTGAACGTCCTGCAACTGGTTGATCTGCATATTGCGTTGCGCGCTCTACTAATCGCGCAAGAACAGTGACAACTTTGTCATGAACAACATCAAGACCATTGCGGATTTGTAGAGCTTCAATGTTTTCTGTTAAATCTCGGCTAGTCATACCTGCATGGATTGCTTCATGGCCAGCTAAAGCATTGAATTCTTCAATGCGGGCTTTCACATCGTGACGCGTCTTCTTTTCACGGGCATCAATGGAAGCTAAATCCACCTGTGTAATTACCTTCTCGTAATCTGTAATTACATCCTTGGAGATTGCATGGCCCAAAGTTGATTGAGCACGCATTACTGCAATCCAGAGCTTTCTTTCCGCGATGATTTTTGCTTCAGGTGCGAAGATTTCACGCATCGCAGCTGATGCATAACGGTTAACGAGAAGGCTCACGCCTGAATTATCCTTCATTTAATTGCCCTTCTCTGCCACCGACGCATTGAGCGCGATATCGGTGCGATAGAAGGATTCAGCAAGTGAGATCTGGCTGATTGCTCGATAAGCACGGTCGCGAGCTTCGGTTAAGTCACTGCCGGTGCCGGTAACAGTAAGCACTCGGCCACCTGATGACACTAAGCCTTTTTCGTTGAGAGTAGTTCCTGCATGAAAAATAGAAACTTTTTCAATTGTTGGAAACTCCCCAATTACTCCACCTAATTGTGGTGCTGTTGGATAACCATTTGACGCTAATACAACGCTCACCGCAGATTCATCACTCCACTGCAAAGTAACACCTTCTAGATTTCTTGTTGCCGCTTTATAGAGAAGTTGTGCCAAAGGTGTCTTTAAAAGTGGAATCAGTACTTGAGTTTCAGGATCGCCAAAGCGTGCATTAAATTCAATCACTCGTGTTCCATGATCAGTTAATGCAAGACCTGCATAGAGCAAACCAACGAATGGTGTGCCACGTGCTGCCATTTCAGCAATCATCGGAGCTAGAACTTTTTTATGTGTATCTTCAATAATATCTGACGGTGCCCAAGGAAGTGGTGAGTACGCACCCATTCCCCCAGTATTTGGTCCCTGATCACCATTAAGTGCGCGTTTAAAATCTTGTGCTGGTTGCATGGCAATAACTGTTTTGCCATCACTAATTCCAAAGAGGGAAACTTCTGGACCATCTAAGAACTCTTCAATAACTACTCGCTTGCAAGATAATGCGTGATCTAAGGCTTCTTGGCGATCTCTTGTTACAACAACGCCTTTACCTGCAGCTAAACCATCATCTTTAACAACATATGGCGCACCAAAAGCATCGAGTGCTTTTTCAATCTCAGCTTGAGTTGTGCAGGTGAAACTATGTGCAGTTGGAACACCAGCATCTGCCATCACCTCTTTTGCAAAGTTTTTAGAGCCTTCTAATTGAGCTGCAGCTTTAGATGGGCCAAAGGTTGATATTCCAGCGGCCCGCAAAAGATCTGCGGCCCCATTTACTAATGGAACTTCAGGGCCAATAACGACTAAATCAACATCAAGTCTTTGTGCCAATTCAAGAATTGCTTGGTTATCGCTTATTACTAATGGGTGACATGTTGCAAACTGCGCGATACCTGGATTACCTGGTGCAACATGAAGTTCGGTGCACTCTGGATCTGCGTGTAGTCCTAGTCCTAAGGCGTGTTCGCGACCGCCGCTTCCGACTAGGAGGATATTCATTATTTAGATGAAATCCTTTACGACGATTGTTTCATCGCGGCCCGGGCCAACACCGATCGCACTCATTGGCGCTCCAGAGATCTTTTCCAAGAAAGCTAC
>JAPLBK010000157.1 GCA_026392775.1 Actinomycetota bacterium | reverse complement strand
TGGAGAATTAGTTGCAGCATCGTGGCCAGAGGCGTTAGCTGCAGCAGCAAAGGGATTGAAAGCTGCAAAGGCTGCAGTTCTAGTCGGTGGCCGTGCTACTTATGAAGATGCATATGGCTATAGCAAGTTTGCACGTATTGCTCTTGGCACAAACGATATTGATTTCCGCTCACGTCTTTCATCAAATGAAGAACGTGATTTCCTTGCAGCACGCGTAGCTGGTTCGACTACAACGTATTTGGATATTGACCGCGCAGATCATGTTCTACTTGTTGGCTTTGAGCCAGAAGAAGAATCCCCAATTGTTTTTTTGCGTTTGAATAAGCAAGTACGAAAGCGCGCACTGAAGGTCACCGCGATTGCAACCAAGCTTTCAATCGGAGTTGATAAACTCAAAGGTGAGTTTGTAAAGGTCGCGCCAGGTGCAGAAGCCAGTGCTATTGCCTCACAATCACTTACTTCAAAATCAGTGATTTTGGTGGGGGAGCGAGCGGCGGAAAGTGCTGGTGTATTAAGCGCAGTTGCAGCTCTTGCTGATTCAAGCAGTGCAAAGATTGCATGGATTCCACGTCGTGCAGGAGAGCGTGGAGCGTTAGAAGCGGGTGCTATCGGTAACTTGTTGCCAGGTGGGCGCCCGGTTTCTGATGCATCAGCTCGTGTTGATATTGCAGCGGTGTGGGGTTCTAGCGCACTACCAACAACAGAGGGTAAGAGCACGCAAGAGATTTATGCAGCAGTGAATGCTGGTGAAATCGGTGCATTAGTTGTTGGCGGCGTTGATCCACTTGATGGTGACAATAGCCAAAGCGCACTTGCCGCACTTGAAAAGGCTTTTGTTGTTTCTCTAGAAATTGCTAGCAGCGCGGTCACACAACATGCAGATGTTGTTTTGCCAGTTGCTGCAGTTACTGAAAAGAGCGGTTCATTTTTGAACTGGGAAGGTCGTCCACGTTCATTTGATGCTGCGGTGCAAGACTCACTTAATCGCAGCGATCTGCGCATCCTTTCAATGATTGCTGAAGCGATGGGCGCATCAATAAATCTTGGAACTGTTAGCGCAGCAATTAAGGAAATTGCATCCCTTGGTAAGTGGGAGGGTGCTCGCGCTTCAATGAGCAAAGTTTCTGCACCTGCACAACCAACAGTGTCTGGAGATCAGTTCATTCTCACATCGTGGCGTCGTTTGCTAGACCTTGGAACTTTGCAACAAGGTGAAGAAAACCTTGCCGGAACAGCCAGAAAAACTGTTGCAGTTATTTCACCCAAGCGCGCTGGCGCACTAGGTGTGTTAGATGGCGACAAACTTAAGATTTCAACTTCGTTAGGCTCAGTAACATTAAGCGCTCTTGTTGAAGATATTCATGACGATGCTATCTGGGCACCACGTAATTCACGCGGATCTCAATTACTAGTAAATCTAGGTGTTGCACATGGCGCAGTAGTGAGTGTGGTGAAGGTATGACAACAGCAGAGCTCATTGCCGCAGATTCTGGCGCAACTATCGTAATTAAGGCGTTACTAGTATTTGTTTTCTGTGTTGTTCTAACACTTATGTCGGTATGGGGTGAGCGTCGTCTTGTTGGTCGCATGCAGGAGCGCCCAGGCCCTAACCGTGTTGGCCCATTTGGTTTGATTCAAGCTGTAGCAGATGGTGTGAAGTTAGCGCTTAAGGAAGATTTGATTCCAGCTGCTGCAGACAAAGTTGTCTTTGTTCTTGCGCCAATTATTAGTGCGACAACATGCTTTATGTCTTTTGCTGTCATTCCTATTACTGGTGAAGTTTCACTCTTTGGCAAGAGCACTGCGATGCAGTTAACTGATCTTCCAGTGGGTGTTCTCTATGTATTAGCAATTGCATCTGTGGGTGTCTATGGAATTGTATTGGCTGGTTGGTCATCTGGTTCTACATATCCACTACTTGGTGGATTGCGCTCAAGTGCGCAAGTGATTTCTTATGAAGTTGCAATGGGACTTTCTCTCGTCGCTGTCTTTATTTATGCAGGTTCGATGTCAACTTCTGACATCGTGGCTGCGCAATCAACGTGGTGGTATGGCGTGGTGCTGTTCCCGTCATTTGCAATCTATGCAATCTCAATGGTGGGTGAGACTAACCGCGCACCATTCGACTTAGCTGAAGCTGAAGGTGAGTTAGTTGGTGGTTTCCACACTGAATACTCATCACTTAAGTTCGCACTTTTCTTCTTGGCAGAATACGTCAACATCATCGCAGTTTCTGCTCTTGCCACAACTCTCTTCCTTGGTGGTTATCACGCACCTCCAGGACTTGGATTTACCGAATCATGGCTGGGTGGATGGTTTACCGGCATCTGGTTCTTCTCAAAGGTGCTTGTTTTCTTCTTCGTATTCGTTTGGCTACGCGGCACATTGCCACGTCTTCGTTATGACCAATTTATGCAGTTTGGTTGGAAGATCTTGATTCCAGTTTCAATTCTCTGGATCTTGGTTGTTGCAACCCTTCGCACACTTTCACTAGAAGGCGCTCCACGAATTGTCGTGGTTGGTTTTGCAAGTTTTGTCGTCCTACTCGTTATGGCTGCAAATATCGGCTTTGAAAATGCTAAGAAGAAAAAGCTGGAATCACTTGAGGTTGAAGTTAGTCAGCCAACTTTTGCTGTTCCAACTGTTCCAATCAATGTTTCAAACATCAACGTTTCACAAGGTGTTAAAGGAGGCGATCATGTCTGAGCAACTCGAACCGCTAAAAAAGAGTGAGATATCAGTAAACGATATCGCCTACACAAAGATGGAGACAGGGGAATCAGTGGGACTACTTGGCCATCTTAAAGGCTTCCTGGTTCCATTTTCTAAGATTTTCAAGAAGACCCTCACTGTTGAATATCCAGAAGTAAAAGCTCCAACAGCTGAGCGCTTCCATGGTCGTCACCAACTTAACCGTCACCCAGATGGTTTAGAAAAATGTATTGGCTGCGAGCTTTGTGCTTGGGCATGTCCAGCAGATGCGATTTATGTTGAAGGTGCAAATAACACTCCAGAGAATCAAATGTCCCCAGGCGAGCGATACGGCAAGGTTTATCAAATTAACTATCTGCGTTGTGTGTTCTGCGGACTTTGTATTGAAGCCTGCCCAACACGTGCTCTAACAATGACAAATGAGTATGAATTAGCTGATGAATCACGCGCAAAGCTAATCTTTGAAAAGGAAGATTTATTGGCGCCTCTCCGTCAAGGAATGTTGATGCCTCCTCATCCAATGTATCCAGATATGGATGACAGCAATTACTACAAGGGCGATGTGAAGCAATCACATCCATCCCAGGACGTGAAATAGATGCTTGATTTAGCTATCTCAGTGGGCCAAACACAGACGCCAGAAGCTGTTTTGTTCTGGGTGCTTGCTCCATTGACTGTTGCTGCAGCCTTGGCAATGTTGCTGGTTAAAAAGGCAGTCCACTCTGCAATTTTGATGGCATCAGTAATGGTCAACTTAGCAGTTTTCTACATCGCACAAGATGCACTCTTCCTTGGAATTGTGCAGATCGTTGTTTACACAGGCGCAGTAATGATGCTCTTCCTCTTTATTCTTATGCTTGTCGGAGTTGATTCATCTGATTCACTCACTGAAACAATTCCAGGGCTGCGCCCAATTGCAATTACTGCAGCCCTTGGCTTTGGTGGATTAATGATGTCTCTTATT
>JAPLBK010000029.1 GCA_026392775.1 Actinomycetota bacterium | reverse complement strand
GTGAGCATGGGTGTGTCACCAGCTAGAACTAAAACTGTGCCTTTTGGTGTTAAACCTGCGAGCGCTAACTGCGCAGCATGTCCTGTGCCACCACGGCGCTCTTGAAAGACAGTTGAGGCTTTTGGTGCAATATGAGAGATGTGTTCTTCAACTAATTCACGGCCAGAGCCCACGACGATGCGAACGTGCTTAGCTTTCAGGTGATCGACTGCATGTAAGACATGTCCAAGTAAGGAACGTCCTGCAACGCTATGGAGAACTTTGGCTTTTGCCGATTTCATCCGTGTGCCTTCACCAGCTGCGAGAACGATCACGGTTTCTACGGTCACAAGTGAATCCTATCGGTGGCTCCGCCACCAGGTATCGATCCTGGACCCTGGGCTTCAAAGGCCCATGTGCTAGCCACTACACAATGGCGGAACACGTATTCTCCCTCATACATGGGCATGGTTGCGACCACATGGCACCTTCTTTACGAGATTACTTTTGCCCCAGCCACTGGGCCATATGCGCGAACGACGCTGCCCACTACTCCACTTGAGGTCAAGGCCACAGTTAAATCAAGCCCTGCTTCCTCATCGGCAACGAGAAAAGCAACGGTTGGCCCTGATCCTGAGACTAATGCGCCAAGGGCTCCATACTCCTGGCCAACATCTAAAACAAGACGAAGTGCTGGACGCAAAGAACATGCTGCTGGTTGTAAATCATTGACAAGGTGAGCACCGACTGATTGTGCATCTGCTGCAAGCAATGCCTGCATGAGTGCTTCATTAGTTTGTGGTTCAACTATTTCAAGTCCAGTTCGCAGGCGATCACACTCTGCATAAACGGAAGGTGTTGATAATCCATGTGTAGAAAGTGCAAGAACCCAGTGATAAGTACCGCGAGAAAGCGCTGACGTTAATTGATCTCCGTGCCCAGTACCAATTGCAGTTCCACCATTTAACATAAAGGGAACATCACTACCAAGTTTTGCTGCAATATCTGCCATTTCTTCACGGCTCATACCAAGTGAATACAAGTAGTCGATAGCAACGATTGTTGCTGCAGCATCTGCGCTACCACCAGCCATTCCACCAGCAACTGGAATGGATTTCTTAATTTCAATATGTACATCAATTTCAATATCATATTCTTCTGCCATCAGGGCCACAGCTTGGGCAGCTAAGTTATTAGCACCTACTGGCACGCCATGGGTCTGTTCGCCAGTAATGGAAACACTCACGCCAGATTTTGGTTGTCCTAAGGAGAGTGTTACTTCATCAAAAATAGATATTGCTTGGAAAACTGAAACCAAATTGTGAAAACCATCGTCTTCACGTGGGCCAACTGATAGCTGCAGGTTGACCTTAGCCGGCACCCGAACCGTCACGTTTTTTATTGGCATGGTTTGACCTTAATGTGTTGGCTAGAAAATGTCAGGTGCAACAGCAGCGATGGCACAAAAAGAAGAGATCTCTAAAGCTTCACCGCGAAGAGTGGGGTCAATATCTGCGCGCTTTAGAATCTCCTCTGCTGCAGAGGATGAGCCATACAGGCTAGATAGAGCTGAACGCAGCATCTTTCTTCGCTGGGCAAAGGCTGCATCAATGATTGTGAAAACTTTACGACGTAGTTCTTCATCCCCCGGTGTTTGCCTACGAGCAAATGAAACTAACTTTGAATCAACGTTAGGTGCTGGCCAAAATACTGAACGTGAGACAGATCCCGCACCTTTGACGTCAGCCCACCAGGCAGCTTTCACTGATGGAATTCCATAATCTTTTGTGCCAGGCTTTGCCGCTAAGCGATCAGCTACTTCTGCTTGCACCATAACAACTCCTGTGCGAAGAGAAGCAAATTTCTCCAGTAAATGCAGCAGCACAGGCACTGATACGTTATACGGCAAATTTGCAACTAGAACCGTTGGATCAACGGGCAATCTTTGAATAGAGAGTGCGTCTTGATTAAGAACTGTCAGATTTTCTGGATGTTTAAAATGATTAGCAACTGTTATAGGCAGTTGACCCGCTAAACGTGAATCAATCTCAACTGCCACTACTGATGCAGCACTTTCCAGCAAAGCTAATGTTAAAGAACCTAAGCCTGGACCAATTTCAAGTGCGATATCGGTTGGGCCAACGGCTGCTATGCGGACAATTTTTGTGCAGATATTTGAATCAATAACAAAGTTTTGCCCAAGGGATTTGGAGGGTTTTAGATCTAACGCCGCAGCAAGCTCGCGGATTTGCGCCGCTCCTAATAATGTCATGAGACAAATGAGCCAAATAAACGCTCAGCATTATCGCCAAGGGCGCTTGCTAATTCACCAATATCTGCATCTCGCTCAGTGGCCATTGCCCGCACGATGTTTGCAATTTGAGCTGGAGTATTAAGGGCTCCGCGATGTGGCATAGGTGCAAGGAAAGGCGAATCAGTTTCAACTAATAGTTGATTGATTGGAACTAGCTTTACCGCTTCACGCAGTGCAGGGGCGTTCTTAAACGTTAGCGTGCCAGCAAATGAGAGAACATATCCACGCTCTATGCAGGTCTTAGCCATCTCAACATCTCCTGAAAAACAGTGAAAGATAACCTTCTCTGGGGCCCCAACCTCAAGTAATACAGAGAGAACATCATCGTGTGAATCACGATCATGGATAATGAGGGCCTTACTAGTCTTTTTAGCTAACTCAATATGCCATTTAAAGGATTCTTGTTGACGTGCTCGAAGCTCTGGTGGTGTGCGGAAATAGTCCAGACCTGTTTCACCAATTGCACGAACACGAGGATGCTCTGCCAATTGAGCAATTACCGCCCAATCAGCTTCTAAATTCTCAACAACCGGTGCTTCATTAGGGTGTAAGGCAACGGAGGCTAGAACTGAGGTGTTCCACTTTTCTGCTGCCGCTACACACCACGCTGATTGTTCAGCCGAGTATCCAACCTGCATGATTCGATCAACGTTTACGCTTTTAGCTTCAGCGATTACTTGCGCAACCTCTGGTGAATCCGGCGCAGTATCAGTAATGATCTCCATATGTGCA
>JAPLBK010000125.1 GCA_026392775.1 Actinomycetota bacterium | reverse complement strand
ACTCCACTTTTGTGCATTTCATTGAGCAAATTACGGGAACCATCAACATTTACTTGGTGATAGAGGTCAGGCTTTTCAACAGATTCACCCACAAGTGATTTACCTGCAAAGTGCATGACTGCATCAACACCAACAAGGGCTTGGGCTAAGTCACCGGAGTTCAGAAGTGAGCCTTGAATAAAGCTCACACCTGCCGGGGCTGTGTCGGCATGGCCAGAACTGCAATCATCGAGAATAGATATTTCATAACCTTGGGAAAGCAAAATATCCACTGCCGTTGAACCGATATAGCCAGTGCCACCAGTTACCAATACCCGCATTACAAAACTACTTCACGCAGTTGAGCCGCTGATTGCTCAGGGCGCATATCCATAATGAATGCACCCATGGCAGATTCAGATCCAGCCAGATATTTCAATTTCCCAGGAGCCCGGCGCACGCTGGTGATTTGCCAGTGCAAGCGCAACACATCGCGACCAACACGGACAGGTGCTTGGTGCCATGCGGCGATATAGGCCATATCAATTCCAAAGACACCATCGAGTCGCTTCATTACTTCAAGTGCAATAGGAGCAAAAGCGTCGCGGTCTTGATCTGTAAGTCCAGCTAAATCTGCAACTGGGTTAAGCGGTGCTACGTGAATTTCAAAAGGATAACGTGCGGCATATGGCACAAATGCAATCCAACGATCATTGCGGGCAATGATGCGCTCTTCATCACGGATTTCACGGGCAACCACTTCATCAAATAAAACTTTTCCAGTGGAAGCTTTGTATTTATTAGCAGCCGCTAACATCTTTTCAACGCGTGGTGGGATAAATGAATAGGCATAAATCTGACCATGTGGGTGCGTGAGAGTCACACCAATTTCTTCCCCGCGGTTTTCAAATGGTGCAATATGTTCAATGAAGCTCTCTTGCGAGAGTTCAGCGGTGCGATCTATCCATGCTTCAAGTAGCACCCGCACACGAGCAGGTGTTAAATCCTTAAATGCATTTCCATGTGCTGCTGTAAAACAGATAACTTCACATTTTCCTGCAGCGCTTCCTAAATCAGTATCTGGTCCAACTTGATCCGGTAATGCCCAATCACCAGTTGGAGGGCGAAGAGAAGGGGAGCGGTTATCAAAGACAACTACTTCAAAATCAGATTCAGGAACTTCAGTTAAGAGTTCTCCTGTCGTTGGACAGAGCGGACAGAGTTCTTTGGGAGGTAAAAAGATTCTGCCTTGGCGATGAGATGCCATGGCAATCCACTCATTAACCAAGGGATCGAGTCGAAGTTCACCAATGGCTGGTTGTTCTTCCACAGGACGCGCATCTTTAGCGCTACGGTTTTGGCCAGAAGTGTCGTAATAGCGAATAGTGCGCCCATCTGCCATCTGGCGATCATTTCGAAGGATGCCAGCGCTTAGTTTTTTACTCTGCTCCATAGTGTCGTTACTCTACCTTTGTGACTAAGCAAACTGCACTTCTGAGCGCTCCAACTTCCTCGTTGCTCATTGAGGTTGTTAATGGGGCCTTGGTAATACGCCATTGGGGCGCCCCAATTCTTGGGCAAAACCATGACATCGCACTAGCTAGTCGAGTATCGATTGCAAATAGTTCATGGGATGAACCACAGCTGCCAGGTTTAATGCGCGAGAGTTCACGTGGTTTCTTAGGCCGTGCATCGTTATCTGGTCACCGCAACGGAAAAGCATGGTCGACTAAATTTGAGGTAACAGATTTTCACCATCAAGGTAATCACTGCGCGGTAACTCTGAGAGACTTTTATGCTGAATTAGAAGTTGCAGTAAGTTTTGATTTAGATGCTTTTGGAGTTCTTATTCAAAAGGCAACAGTTAAAAATATTGGAAACTCTGATTATATTCTCAATGAATTTATTCACTGGTTGCCTTTGCCACAAGAGGCAACACAGACCCTAGATTTCGCAGGACGCTGGTCAAATGAGCGCCAACCACAACGTCGTGACATTCAAATTGGCACATGGGTGCGTGAATCCCGTGAGGGCAGAAGTGGTCACAACTTCTCTATTGCAGATATTGCTTTGACTGCGCAAACATCTTTTCAAACTGGAAGTGCTTGGGCAACAAGCATTGCATGGAGCGGTAATTCACATTATTTAGTTGAGCGGGGTTTTGATGGCCAACAATCAATGGGAGCAGGTGAACTCTTGCTTGCCGGTGAAGTGATGCTTAAGGCTAATGAGATCTATGAAGCTCCAGCTTTGTATACTGTGTATTCCAATCAAGGTTTAGATGGCATCAGCGCCGCGTTTCATTCACATCTACGTGCACGAGCCGTCCATCCAAAACGTCCACGTCCACTGACTTTGAATGTGTGGGAAGCACTCTATTTTGATCACAATGAAGCAAAGTTAAGAGAGCTCGTTGATGTTGTAGCCGAAGTTGGTGTTGAGCGCGTTGTTTTAGATGATGGCTGGTTTCACTCCCGCCGCAATGATCGCTCAGGCTTAGGGGATTGGGTTATAGATCCTGCCGTGTGGCCAAATGGTTTAACGCCAATCATTGAATATATCAATAGCAAGGGAATTGAGTTTGGTCTTTGGTTTGAAGGCGAAATGGTCAACCCTGACTCTGATTTATATCGCGCTCATCCTGAGTGGATATTGCATGAAGGTGATCGAACTCCACCGCTATGGCGCCATCAACTCGTTCTCGATCTTGGAGATGAGGATGCATACAAGCATGTCTTGGAACAAACTTCTTCACTATTGGCTGCTCACAATATTGTTTACATTAAGTGGGATCACAACCGCGTATTAGTAGATGCTGGGCATTTAGGTGTGGCTGGTGTGCGCCGCCAAACACAAGCGATTTATCGTTTGTTTGCAGAGTTAAAAAAGCGCCATCCTGGACTTGAAATTGAATCATGTGCATCTGGCGGTGCACGAATTGATCTAGGTGTTATTGATTATGTGGATCGCTTCTGGACTAGTGATAATAACGATGCACTCGAGCGCCAAACTATTCAGCGCTGGACATCCCAAGTTATTCCACCAGAAATGCTGGGAACACATATTGGACCAACTCATGGACATCAAACTGGGCGCACATTAGAACTCTCTATGCGCGCACAGTGGTAAATCTGTTCGTGTTGATTATCCGGATGAGCATGGATATCTCTATGGAGTTGTCTCTGCCGATACTAAGAAATCAATATTTGCATATGTTCAACTCACTCCAACTGTGGTAATTCATCCTGCAGCTCTTAAATTTCCTGGATTAGATCCAACTGCTTCTTACTCAATCAAGGCTGTTTATCCAGCAGGCAAACCACGATTCATGTTAATTACTCCACCGCAGTGGATGGATGGCATCACAATGTCAGGTTCAGCCCTTGCAGCTATTGGAGTGAGCGCACCGATTCTTGCACCAGCCAACGCCGTACTGATCGAAATTACAAAGCTTTAATCAACCCAGTTAAGAGTTCGTTCAACCGCCTTCTTCCACTGTTTATAACCAGCTTCGCGCACTTCTAGCGTTGAAGTTGGTGACCAGCGCCGTGATTGTTGCCATTGTTTTTTAACTTCATCTTGAGAACTCCAATAGCCAACAGCAAGTCCAGCTGCATAGGCCGCACCGAGGGCAGTCGTCTCACCGATCAGTGGGCGAGTGATATCAATTCCCATAATGTCTGCCTGCATCTGCATACACAAAGAATTGGCAGTGATTCCACCGTCAACTCGCATTTCATGCATTGGAACACCGCTGTCAGCAACCATTGCATCCATAACATCGCGGGTTTGATAACAAATTGCTTCAAGGGCAGCACGAGCAAGATGGGCTTTTGTCGCAGCCCGTGTTAATCCAACAATTGCACCGCGTGCATCACTGCGCCAATACGGTGCAAAGAGGCCTGAGAATGCGGGCACAAAATAAACTCCTGCAGTATCTGTCACAGAGGATGCAAGATTTTCTGTTTCAGCAGCGTTAGTAATGATGCCCAATTGATCG
>JAPLBK010000138.1 GCA_026392775.1 Actinomycetota bacterium | reverse complement strand
TGCAACGCGAACTCGACCAGAGTCTGGAGAGACGATTGTTAAGCGTGTGCGATCTACTTTGCTACCAACATAGTTAGCCAGCATTGGAAGTGCGAAGAGATGATCCACTGGACCATCAAAGAAACCTTGAATTTGTGAAGTATGAAGATCAACGCACATCAATCGATCAGCACCGGCTGTTTTGAAAAGATCTGCCATTAGGCGAGCTGTGATTGGTTCGCGGCCTCGGCTCTTTTTGTCTTGACGTGCATAACCATAAAAAGGTGCCACAACTGTGATGCGCTTTGCTGAAGCGCGCTTGAGTGCATCGACCATGATGAGTTGTTCCATGATGTGCTTGTTCACTGGAGTGGTGTGACTTTGAATGACGAAAGCATCGCAACCACGAACTGATTCTTCGAAGCGAACAAAGATTTCGCCGTTAGCAAAGTCATATGCTGAAGTGGGAGTGAGTGGAATACCAAGCTCTGCTGCAACTTCATCAGCTAATTCAGGAAATCCGCGGCCTGCAAAAAGGCGTAATCTCTTTTCAGAGGATAAACGGATCTCGCTCATTTGCTAGCCCTTCTTCTCTTTAGCTTCGGCGGCTTGTGCTGACTTGGACCCAGCGCGCTTTCGCATAACCCAACCTAATACATTTTTTTGCTTCGCTCTGCCAACGCCAATCGCGCCTGCTGGAACATCTTCAGTAATTACCGATCCAGCGGCGGTATATGCCCCATCTCCCACGGTCACTGGTGCAACCAACATTGTGTCGCTACCGATTCGGACATGATCTCCGATAGTGGTGTGGTGCTTTTCTACCCCGTCGTAGTTAACAAAGATTGTTGCAGCGCCAATATTGCTGCCTTCGCCAATAGTGGCATCGCCAACATAGGAAAGATGGGGAACTTTTGAGCCAGTTCCAACGATTGCATTCTTCATTTCAACAAATGCTCCAGCTTTAGTGGCATCACCAAGGACAGTTCCTTGGCGCAAGTATGTAAACGGGCCAACAGTTGAGCCTTGGCCAATCACAGTATCTATTGCGATTGATTCAAGAACTGATGCCCCTTCTTTTACTTGGCAGTTGGTGAGGGTTGTGCGAGGCCCAATGGATGCACCTTGTGCAATCGATGTTGTTCCATAGATCCCACTACCTGGATGAATAGTCACATCAGGTGAGATTATGGCAGTTGCATCAATCCAGGTTGTTGTCGGATCAATGATTGTCACACCGGAGCGCATCCACTCGTCATTAATGCGATCACGTAGTAGCGCTGCAGACTCAGCTAACTGAACTCGGTCATTCACGCCAAGAATTTCAGTGAAATCATCAATCATTATTGCTGCAACTGATGCGCCTTCACTTTTTAGGATTCCAATAACATCGGTTAAATAGAGTTCGCCTTGGGCATTGGAGTTGTTGAGCTTGCCAATAGATGCGGCTAAGGCTGCCCCATCAAATGCATACACACCAGAGTTAATTTCAAAGATAAATCGTTGATCTTCTGTGGCATCTTTTTCTTCAACAATCTTTAAGAGCTCACCGGCATCATCTCGGATAATGCGGCCATAACCCGTTGGATCTGGATGCTCAGCAGTGAGAACAGAGGCTGCAAACTTTCCTGAGTTATGCGCATCGATAAAGGCTGCTAGTGATTCTCCCGTGAGCATGGGTGTGTCACCAGCTAGAACTAAAACTGTGCCTTTTGGTGTTAAACCTGCGAGCGCTAACTGCGCAGCATGTCCTGTGCCACCACGGCGCTCTTGAAAGACAGTTGAGGCTTTTGGTGCAATATGAGAGATG
>JAPLBK010000037.1 GCA_026392775.1 Actinomycetota bacterium | reverse complement strand
AAGGGCTTCTAAAGCCAAACAACTGTAGGTAAAAGCCCCGTTAGAAATAACGGGGCTTTCCCTATTCAATCTCTGTTTTTGTCTCACCTAGATTAAGAAGATGGCTATACGGATCCTTCGCATAGTTGGCCCATCACTGCTGCTCGTGCATTTCTTGACTCATTTTTCACCATTTAATGGTTCGCAACTAGTCGAACTTTATCTATATAACGCAATTCCTTTCTGTGCAATTATTGTAATCACCCTTGCACAGAGGATTTCTGATCCCCTCTCCAAGCCTTTACTCATCACCGCCATATCTCTCTGGCTTTTCGGTTCTGTTCTAGCTAGTGCAGCTTCCTATTATCTATTGCCTGAAGTGAGCTCACTTATTTCAAATACTGCCTATCTGCTTTTTTATCCCTGCGCAGTAATAGCACTACCCCGCCTTATAAATTCGAGTAGAAAATCAACTGTTCTTGAAATCTTTGATGCATCTATTGTTGGGCTTGGTCTGGGAGTTCTAGGAACAACTTTTGCACTCAAACCCGTTTTGCCGCACTTTGGTGGAAAGTTAAGTGATGCTCTCTTTGCGCTAACTTTTCCTGTGAGTGACTTGATTCTAATTTCCTTAACAATGGCAACGATTGCATCTCATGGCTGGTCACATAGAAGCTTGCTTGTTTGTGCTGGCATTATTGCCTTTACTTTTACAGATTTCCTTTTCCTATGGCAACATCTCAATGGAATCTATTCTTTTGGTTCAATAGTCGATGATGGTTGGTTGGTGGGTTTATTACTTCTTGCAGAGAGCACATGGCATCCAGGTAAAGATGAGGAATCTGTAGCATCTGTAAACCCAATATTCATCGCACTTTCTGTTTTCTTAAGTGCCACTCTTCTGGCCTTGATAGCGATTAAGCCTGGATACTTCCCAACCTTTATTTTGATTCCAGCCGTTAGTACGTTGACGCTGGCATTTATCCGTATGACAATTGCACTAAGGCAAGCAAGAAATATCGGACATGAAAGAATATTGGCTAGAACGGATGAGTTAACTGGCTTGCCTAATCGCCGCCGCTTAATAAGTGAAATAGAAAGCTTTGTAGGAAAAGATGGTTCGCTTTTATTACTAGATCTAGATGGATTCAAACCCGTCAATGATTTACATGGCCATGTAACAGGAGACAAAGTGCTGCAACAAGTATCTATGCGCTTTGCGCGTGCACTACCTTCCGGCGCACTATTAGCGCGTCTCGGAGGAGATGAATTCGGTGTGTTAATTGAAGGTGCTTATGAGCATTCAATGGATGTGGCGCTGGCGCTGCGGGCCACCTTGAGTTATCCCTTTGATATTGATAATCAACAGATCAACATAGATGTCAGCATTGGTGTGGCAGAAAATACTGGTTCACCTGATTTGTTGCGAAGAGCAGATGATGCGATGTATCGAGCTAAGCGCGAGGGTCTAGGGGTTTGTCGGCTTTAATCTCTTTTAGACGCTCTAAAGATTCCAAGCGCTCTAGCGCATGATCAACTAGGCGCTCTGGATAGCCCTTGCTGTATCCATCTAAGTAGAGCCACGGTTCATGGATTTCTGCGGCTGATAGATGAGCAAGCTCTGGCACATACTTTCGGATGTAATCCCCATTTTCATCAAAGCGCTTGCCTTGCTCTATGGGATTAAAGACTCGGTAATACGGAGATGCATCTGTGCCAGTTCCTGCTGTCCACTGCCAACCATGGGCATTGGATGCAACATCAAAATCAACTAAATGCTCGGCAAAAAACCTTTCGCCTAACTGCCACTCAAGATGCAGATCTTTGACTAAGAAGGATGCAACAACCATGCGGGTGCGATTGTGCATCCAGCCTTCATGTATAAGTTGGCGCATAGCTGCATCTACAAATGGATAGCCAGTCTTACCTTCACACCAAGCCTTGAATTGTGCACCTGGCTTGTCATATCGCATGTCGGCAAAGCGAGGCGCGTAGTACTCACGATCAGTCATTGGATTGTTAAAGAGAACATCGGCATAAAACTCACGCCAAGCAATCTCTTTACGGAAAGTATCGTGGGCTTTGCTCTCTCCTAAGTTTTGAAGAAGTGTGCGTGGATGAATCTCACCAAACTTTAAATATGTACTCATCTTTGAAGTTCCATCTATGCCTGCGAAATTTCTATTTTCATCATATGAATCAATAGCTTTTTTGCTGAACTCTTTAAACCTGGCTAAGGCTGCCGCTTCTCCGGCTTCAATAATTTCTACGCCTTCAGGTAATTTGAAATCTGGAAAATTACGGTATTCCGCAGTTGGCTGCACAAAGTTCATACTCTTAGGTGTTTTGGCCGGCGCGCGCCAACCATGAGTTCGCCATCCTCTGTAGAAAGGCGTGTAGACCTTGTATGGGGTCCCATCACTAGGTTTGAGAACTCGTCCTGGTGTAACGGCATATGGGCTTCCTGTGCGAACTAACTTAATTCCTGCAGCTTCGACTCGAGCATCACGCTCTGCGCCATATCTTTCATACTCTGCAGAGATATGAACTTCTTGAACATCATGCTTTTTAATGAGAGCAGAAAGTACTTTCACCTGATCACCTTCAATTATGTGCAGATTATTACCAAGTGATTCATCTAATCTTTTTAACGATTGACCCATATATGCCAATAACTTTGCACCGGCCTCTTTTATCTGCGCTTTATCGAGAATAAAAAGTGGGATTACTTGCTCTGATGATTCAATTGCAGCTAAAAGAGCAGGATGATCATTGATTCGAAGATCTCTTCGAAACCAGATAATGGCTACTTTCGCTTTTGGCATAGGTAGATTTAACCAGTTTGAAAGAGATTAAGCGCTTTCAAATCTGCGGCGTTGCTGGCTTAGCTCTTAACTTCCCAAATACCTTGTGTTGCAGCATCAGAGTCAATCTTGATTGAGCCTCCAGTTGCATCTGGGCCATAGAGAGTTTTCACTACCTTGAGACCGTAATCGGCTAAATCAATCTCAGTTCGAACAGACTTTCTTGAGATAAAGACCAGCACAGATTGTTTTTCAGACTCACGTAGATAACAAATGAAGTTATCTTCTACTGCCACCCAGCGTAAACCGCCTTCAATAAGGCCATCTTGTGTGCGACGCAATTCAATTAACTTCTTTGCCTCTGCCAAGAAATCATGATCCCAGCCCGAACGATCTTCCCAGTTAATTGTTCTGCGTGAATCCTCACCCCAAGAACCTTCTAAGCCGATTTCATCACCAGCAAAAATTGATGGGACCCCAGGGTAAGTAAGCATTGCAGTCATTGCAGAGAGATGTGCTTTTTTATCTCCATTCACAACCGTGCGCATACGAGCTGTGTCATGTGAATCAAGTAGAACCATGCTTGCAACTAAAGATCTCCAAGGAATCGAAGAACTAAATTGCACCATGCTTGCAACTAAAGACTTTCCACCAATTTTTGGCATTTCAAATGGGAGACCTTGAAAGCCTCCACCAATTGATGAGTTCTGATTAATCCAATTCCACACCGGGCGCATAAAGCCCTGGTAGTTCATCGCACCGTGCCAACCAAAGCCGTTGAGATCACTTGCTACGAAGTCACCATTTTCTGCCACTAACCATGCATCGGGTTTAACTTCATCCATAGCTGTGCGGATTCCATGCATTACTTCATCGTGTAAATCATCTTCACCTAAGCGCCCTGTCATGTTTCCAACATCAATGCGCCAGCCAGACATTCCATACTTTGGAGATAACCACTTTTTTACAATTGAATTCTTACCCTCATACATCACTTTACGAAGGGAAGATGAGTTGAAATTAAGTTTTGGCAATGAGGCCAAATCCCACCAACCCACATATCCATGCTTTACAGATTTATCCCAGTAGAAATAACCACGCTCTTTTGATTTCTTATCCTTGATTGCCTTGGCTAACCACGGATGACCTGCACCGCAGTGATTAGAAGTCAGATCGCCGAGCAAACGGATTTTTCTCTTCTTTGCTGCAGCTATCAAACTAAACATCGCTTTATTGCCACCCAGGACTGGGTCTACATCTTCAAAACTACTGGCGTCATAGCGGTGATTTGATCGAGCTTCAAAAAATGGAGTGAAATAAATTCCATTCACACCAAGATCGCTAATGTAATCCAAATGTTGCTGAACACCCTTGAGGTCACCGCCATAGAGCTCAGTTCCCGTGTATTTGCTTCGTCCTCTTGGAAGCTCGTTCCAATCTCTTGGGTGTGCCCACTCTGGAAGTTTTTGTTTATCTCCTGATTGAGCAAAACGATCAGGAAATATTTGATAGAAAACTGATGACTTAATCCATTGTGGGTAGGCAGGTAAAGCAACTATCTGAAAGTCATTATTTGAATGAACGTCATAATCAAAGAGGCCAGCGGCATTGAGCCAGTTGTATTTACCTTGATCAATAAATGCAAAGCGATACGACAGTGATTTGTTTAGGATAACTACAGATACTTCCCACCATGATTCGTGGTCATTGCTCTTCTTCTTCTTTAGCTCAAATGTGCGTGGTTCACCATCATGATAAAGGCGCACTAAGGCCTTTGCAAAGGTGTAACTACTAGGGACGCGCACACGCAGGGTTATGCTTTCACCCATTTCTGGTGCTGCATTACTTACGTATAAGTCACTACCGTCATGGTGCGGGGATGGCGATGCTTGAATACGGTAGCTCATACTTTTTCCCCTTCGAATTAATGACTTCTGCGCGAAGTTCTAGTTTTTGGTTTGCAAACTCTAACGGGTCAATATAAACGGTGTAAGGCGCATTTGTATCTGTGCCTAGTGAAAGCCAAGGTTGATCAGCTGAGGTTCTATAGTAGAAAGTAACCCTCAATAGATCTTTCGAAGTAACTGCTGCCTTTGTTTCATAATATCCAGTGAGGAAATCCATCTCTGAACTTATCTTTCCAACTTTCACATCAGTCTTATCAATGGCTCTATTAGCCTTTAAAACAACGGTTGACAGGGCTGGCACAGTGATTGTCACAACTTCACTCTTAATAGTCATCGATGGCTTACCCAGCAGAGTTTTCCACCCGCCCGTAGAAGTTGCACTCGTTATAGATGCCTTCATTGCCTTCGTTGAACTGTTGAATGCAACAAGATACTCACGGTTTTGAGCTTCATCCTTCTTTGAAATCACTAATAGCTCATCTTTGGCATATCTCACTTGCATAGATGAATTTGCTAACCCTGGATTAGATGTTCTCAGAGCTGCTAAAACCTTGAGGTACTTGGCGATTGGATGAGAATCTGTCATTGAGAAAGAGTCGCCAGTTCCAATGGGATTGCTGCCCACTCGTGCCTCTGTTTTCCAAATTCCAACTTTAGTGGAAAACATATCTTGGCGAGCTAATTGATCAGTGCCTGAACCTGTGCCAATCATCCCAACTTCATCACCATAGTAAACAGATGGAATGCCACGGGTTAAATACATCAATGCATGGCCTAGCAATGTTCTTGGTAGTAGTTCACTCGCCTTATTGATTCGCTTTGATTCAATAATCTTGGCAGCACGGCCCATGTCATGGTTACCCAAGAAGGTCACCAGGTTGCTGGCATCTGATGTTGCGGTTGTATAAAGATCATCATAGGCAAAAAGGTTTTCGACCACAGTTGCATCCGAATAACCAGCTGCAAACTCAGCTGCAGTTCGCTGGAATGGGAAATCTAGAACAGTTTGAATCTTGTTCTTGCGCACATAATTCATCAGGTTAATTGGATTAACATCCCAGACTTCACCAAAGATCGTGAAGTTATCGATTCCTACTGATTTAGCTGCTGCATTTATTTGTGGTGACCAGTTTTTAAAGAATTCATCATCTACATGGCGAGCCGTGTCCACACGAAATCCTGAGATTCCGTACTCCTTAATCCATTGGCCATACACATCAGCCCACCCGTTATAAACGACTGGTTTCTCAGTTGCTATGTCATCCAACCCATAGAAATCACCAATTTGAATACATGGTCCATCACCCCAGCAGTTACTCATAGATCCGACGTTGTGATAATTAGTTAAATCATTGAGCCATGCTGGGTTCTTGGCATTAAGTAGATCGGCAGATAAATAGGCGGTCTTGTCGTTATATGCGATTACATCGCCCGTGTGGTTTGTGACGATGTCCAAGATTAATTTTAGATTCAACTTCTTGGCACATGCTGCAAATGCAACCATATCTGCCTTAGTACCCAAGTGCGGATCTACATTTAAGAAATCAACGCCCCAATATCCATGATAGCCAGCACCGTTTGGAGTCGGCTTTTGTTGGACCACAAGTGGAGTAACCCAGACAGCAGTAAAACCTAGTTTCTTAATGCGAGCTAAACCATTATCGCCATCACTACATGTTCCAGTTAAACCCTTTAAATCTCCGCCATGAAAAAAAGCAGTCTCTCTTGGGTTGTATCCCGGGAACGAATCATTTGATGTATCACCGTTGAGATACCGATCAGGAAATACAAAATAGATTAAATCTTTTGATAGCCCGACTTTTACAGCATCGGCTGTAGGTGTTGCTGCAAAAGATGTAGTTGCCAGGGCAAGCAGAAGTGAAGTAACTACAAAGAGTACAAACCTCTTTTTCAAGGCTAACCCTTAACCGATCCAGCAGTTAACCCACTGACAATGTATTTCTGTAGCGATAGGAAAATGATAACAATCGGTATAGACGCCAGAATTGATCCCGCAGCAAATGGACCCCAGTTTTGTGAATACTGACCGCCGATAAACTGTTGCAACCCAACTGCCACAGTTCTACTTTCCATATCAACTAAGAACAAGCGGGCCAAAATAAACTCATTAAAGGTTCCAATAAAGCTCAGTAGTGAAACAACAGCTAATACTGGTGCGGCCAATGGTACGAAGATGAGCCAGAATGTTTGAACTTCTGAGGCTCCATCAATCTTTGCCGCTTCATCTAACTCTGCAGGAATTGAATCAACAAAGCCCTTGAGTAACCAGATGTTCACGCCCATTGCTCCACCCAAATAGACAAGAAGCAAGCCGGCGCGTGTGCCTAAACCAATCGATGGAGCAAATGAATAGACGCGCTCCATAATTACATAGACGGCAGAGATGGCAAGGATTGCTGGGAACATCTGCACCAGGAGTAATAGTTGAATACCTTGTTTGCGTCCCTTGAATTTAAGGCGGCTGAATGCAAAAGCTGAAGCAGAACCGATTATTACTGAAAGAACCGCAACAGAGCCTGCAATCACTAGAGAGTTCTGTACCCATGACAAGTAAGGAATTGTGGGATTATTAAACAAAAGCTGATAGTTTTTAAATGAAATTTCTTGTGGGATAAATGAAGTCAGCTGCAAACTTCCAGATGAGGCAAAGGATGAAATCACAACTAAGTACAAAGGAAAGAGAGCAAACAGGCAGATGGAGATGGCGATGATGTGGCGCCATGAGTCATGCATTAACCACTTTTTCATCCGAATGTCTCCAATACCTTGGATTTTTTCAGACTATAAAGAGAGATGGAAGCTACTAGTACGAAGATGATGAGTGAAATAGCACTGGCAAGACCAAGATCTTGTGTGCCCGTTCCAAAGGCGATTTTGTAGGTGTAGCTAATCAAAATATCTGTGGCTCCTGCAATTTCTCCATCTAGTTCATTACGTGGGCCACCACCTGTGAGCAAGTAAATCAAATTGAAGTTATTGAAGTTAAATGCAAATGAAGCAATCAAAAGCGGTGAAAGAATCTGCAGTAACAGAGGCAAAGTAATCTTGCGGAAAATCTGTCGTGGGTTTGCTCCATCAATTGCAGCGGCTTCCAGTAATTCACTTGGTATAGCTTGTAGTGATCCACTTGAAATCAAATAGAAATATGGGAATCCCAGCCAGAGATTTACAAGAATCACAGCAACACGAGCGAAATTGGGATCAGAGAACCAAGCAATATCGCTGCCAAAGAGCGTATTGATTGCGCCAAATTCGGTGTTAAACATTCCGCCCCAAATCAAGATACTCATAACACTTGGCATCGCATATGGAAGCACCAAGATGGAGCGATAGATTCGGCGACCAAATATTGCTCGATTCAAAGCAAGAGCAAGTAAAAGTCCTAGGGCAAATGTTGTTAAAACAGTAAGCAAGGCAAATGCCACAGTCCATATAAAGACTCGAACTAATGGTTCACGCACGCGTGGATCAGTAATAATTTTTGAGTAGTTTTCAAACCAAATGGGTGCTCTCCAGCCTGGCTCTAAAATCGCAGTTTTATCATCAACGAGTGCGTAGTTTCCACGTCCGTTATCACGGTAAATAGAGCCATTCACTAAATTCTTAAACTCATCACTTGTAGGTAAGTATTCCAAAACTTGGCGAGAAACTATTCCTGCTTCAAAGCCTTCTAGAGCAATGAAGTACTCGCCTTCATATTGAAATTGGATTTTAGAGAATGACTTATCAGCACCAGCCATTTGAGCATCAGTCAAGATTGTGAAATTTGGAGCAGTGATTGCAACGCCATATTCATTCAGGGTTACATCATTTGCTACCACCGGAGTTCGTGAATCTGCGGTCGAGATGAAATATTTAAGATTCGTAATATCTGAAATGAGAATTGCTTCTTTACCATCATAGGTTCCCAATTTAATATCAAATGATGTTCCAGATGGATCGGCTTCAATTCCACGAATCTTGACCTGAACTATTGCTTCTTCTTTAGAGATGATGTTTCCGGTCTTATAGTTAAAGCCTGACATCGTTACCGTATAAAGAATTGGTCCGATTACAAAGGCAATAAGAAGCAAGATGCCAGGAATAAAGAATTTGAGTGGGATAGAGATTTTTGTTAAGTAAGTCAAAGCCAAAGCAAGGACTGTTAGAGCTAAAAAGGCTGAGATTACATACTCTCTTTGAGCAAAAGCGCTCTGGGCCAACATAATCAAAACAGCTGAGGCAAGGCTAACGAAAATGATCTTAAGCAAGAGAGCTACTTTGCCTCTTATTAAGTAGGTCATTCTCATTGGTCCTAACTCAGTTGATGAAAAGAGTAATGCGGGCGAGATACTCGCCCGCATTACTCGACTTCAGTAATTAATTTGGATAAACCAAATTATTTATAGATCGCCCTTACCGGCTTCGACGTTTACACGCCAAATTGAAGCTAGCTTAGATGCTTCTTTAACTGCATCCTTGCCGTCGATAAGTACTGCGGTCCAGTAAGCAGGAGCTGAATCCCAGTAGTTAGCGCCACCCTTGTTTGTATTTAGGAATGCGCCGATCTGTGGAATACCTGCAAGGCTTGCAGCTGAACCGAATCCACGCTGTGCAGCTGAAACGGTTGCATCAGCTTGAGCACCCTTTTCTGCTGGTGGGCGCTTCTCTAGAGTCTGGTATCGAACCTGTCCGTCAGTTGATGCAAAGAAGTTAGTTAGAAGTGACTTAGCGCCAGCTTCTGTTCCATGCTTTGCAGCAAATGTAGTTAGAAGTGCACCGCTAACGCTTCCGAACATATGTCCGTAAGAGCCTTCAGTTACACCTGGAACTGGCATGAGATTCATTGTGAATCCCTTTGCAACATAATCTGCCCACTCCCAGTTACCAATAACTGCATAAGGAACTGTTCCTGCAAGGAAGTTGTCCTTGCAACCTGTATCTGTTGCTGGGAAGAAGCCATTGCTCTTCTTTCCATCCATCAAATACTTGCGAACGTTGCTTCCAAATGTTGTTGCGCTGAATGTACGTCCATAAACGATTCCACCGCGTGAGTTGAACTGGTATGCATCTGCGCCAAGTGCTGAGAATACTGAGTGAGCTCCCCATGACATTCCGCCGCCTGCAACGCAAAGTCCAGCCTTAAGACCCTTTGAGGCCTTGAGTGATTTGTAGTTTGAAACCATTTCACCAAAAGTCTTTGGTGCAGATGAAACAAGTTTGGTGTTGTAGATCATTGCAACGTTGTTGATGTCTACAGGAACGCCGTAAAGCTTGCCCTTGTACGTTAAATCTAGGAACTGTGTTGGATTGAAACGTGCCTTAACTGCAGCAGTAAGAGCTAGTGGTGCCAACTTTCCGCTCTTAGCGCCAGTTGGAACCCAGTCATTTCCACCAACAACAATGTCTGGTCCTGATGCATCAGTTGCTTTATCGAAAGCATCTTTTAGTGCATCAAAGCTTGAGAAAGTAACAACCTTCACTGTGTAACCAGCAACCCAGTCACCCTTTGCTGCAATTACCTTAGTTAAGTTTGGCCCGCGAGATTCATCTGCCCACACAATGATTTCTGTGGCAGCACTTGCTGATGGTGCTACAAGTGTTGAAACCGCAAGCGCGAATGCTGCGAAAACGCCAGCAAATCCGAAACGCTTTGTATTCATTTATATCCTCCATGGATGGAAATCACGCATACGAGGGCATGCGCTATTGGGGCTATTCCACACGTGTACGCAGCCGTAATCAAATTAGAAATGCCCAATAAGGCCCTAGGGAAGGCGGTTTTACCCGATTGTTATAAAGGCTTCCCGTTGCAGGTCAGGCTTGCAGTCTTACTTATGAAGCTGCTCGACCGTGCCATCCCAGCCCTTTACGGCTTCAGGTTTACGAGGAGCCTTACCAATATAGCGAGCAGATGGACGGATCAAACGGCCAGTGCGCTTTTCTTCCAAGATGTGTGCAGACCAACCAGCAGTGCGGGCAGCTGTAAACATTGAAGTAAATAGATGAGACGGAACTTCTGCAAAGTCCAAAATAATCGCTGCCCAAAACTCAACATTTGTTTCTAGAACACGATCTGGTTGACGCTCGCGAAGTTCCTTGAGTGCTGCTTGCTCTAGCGCTTCAGCAACTGCATAACGAGGAGCGTTCAATTCTTTTGCAGTACGACGCAATGTGCGAGCACGTGGATCTTCTGCGCGATAAACACGGTGACCAAAACCCATAAGTCGTTCTTTGCGATCTAGCAATCCCTTTACATAAGCAGCTGCATCGCCAGTCTTTTCAACTTCATCAATCATGTGAAGCACGCGTGATGGTGCACCACCATGTAATGGACCTGACATGGCACCGATAGCACCTGATAAGGCAGCTGCAATATCTGCACCAGTTGATGCAATAACGCGTGCAGTAAATGTTGAAGCATTCATTCCATGCTCTGCAGCAGAAACAAAGTAAGCATCGATTGCGCGCACGTGTGCTGGATCTGGTTCTCCGCGCCAGCGAATCATCATGCGCTCAACAACTGTGTGTGCTTTATCAATTTCAGATTCTGGAACAGCCGGTGCAATCTGACCACGAGCAGCTTGTGCCAAGTATGAAAGAACCATCACAGATGCACGTGCAAGGTTGCTGCGAGCTTCTGCATCATCAATATCTAGAAGAGGTTTCAATCCCCATGCTGGTGCCAACATTGAAATCGCTGCTTGCACATCTACGCGCACATCACCTGAATGCACTGGAAGAGGAAACTTTTCAGCATTTGGGAGACCTGGATTAAATTCATCATCAACTAGAAGTCCCCATACGTTTCCAAATGAAACGCGTCCGACTAGATCTTCGATATCAACTCCGCGGTAGCGAAGCGCGCTACCTTCTTTATCGGGCTCAGCGATTTCAGATTCAAATCCAATTACACCTTCAAGGCCTGGCTTGAAATCATCTGACACGGCGAGCTCCTTTTAGCGAAGAGAAAGTTTCTTGCAGGGGGTAATTCTGCCCCCAAGCAAGGGGTGCTGGCGACCACTTAGCCATAAGGATGCACTCGGGGCCAAAGTGAGGTTCGATACAACCATGGCCGATGAGAAGTTTTCCCGTGATGAGATCCGGGCAATGCGCCGCTCCTATGGTGAGGTAGGGATGGAGCATTTAGATGCAGACCCATTTACCGCATTCGCCGACTGGCTTCGCCAAGCCCATGAAAACCCAATCATCGTTGAAGCAAATGCGATGGTGCTCTCAACCCTGGCTACTGATTCTTCAATCAGCACTCGGACTGTTTTACTTAAAGAGATCTCTGAAGGTGGTTTTACTTTTTTCTCTAACTATTCATCACGTAAAGCACATGCAATGGAAAGTAACGAACAAGTAAGTTTGCTCTTTCCTTGGTATGCCATGGAGCGCCAAGTTGCTATTAGTGGGATATCTACAAAAATCTCGCAACAAGAGTCAGAGGATTATTTTGCAACAAGACCGTGGAGTTCCCAGATTGGTGCGTGGGCAAGTCATCAATCATCACCACTTGCATCGCGTGATGAGTTAGAACAACGCTTTGAGGGGGCCGCAAAGAAATGGCCCGAGGGCACAAGCGTTCCATGTCCACCATATTGGGGCGGATATCGTGTTACTCCACTATCAATTGAATTTTGGCAGGGGCGTTATTCCAGATTGCATGATCGGTTGCGCTATGAGAGACCTAACATCCAAAGCGATTGGGAGTTAAATAGGTACTACCCATAGGGTTAGCTCATGAGCACAGAGATCATTATTCCTTCCAATCTCAAACCACTTGATGGTCGTTTTGGTTGCGGTCCATCAAAGATTCGCCCAGAAGCGCTAGCTGCATTTGCTGCAAGTGGAACATCAATTCTTGGAACTTCACATCGCCAAAAGCCGGTTAAAAATGTTGTGAAGGGCGTGCGCGAAGGTTTGTACTCACTCTTTAACTTACCTGAGGGTTATGAAGTAATCCTTGGCAACGGTGGCTCCACAGCATTTTGGGATATCGCAACGCTGAACTTGATTGAAAACCGTTCACAGCACTTAGTTTTTGGTGAGTTTTCTTCGAAGTTTGCAACTGCTTCTAAAGAAGCGCCGTTTCTTGGTGAGCCATCTGTCATCAAATCTGAACCTGGTTCACACCCAACCTCGGTAGCTGAAGCTGGAATTGATCTCTATGCACTCACCCACAATGAAACAAGCACTGGCGTTTCAATGCCCATCATTCGTCCTTCAAATATCGGTGATGGGCTTGTGGTTGTAGATGCAACAAGTGCTGCTGGTGGATTAATGGTTGATGCCAAAGAGTTTGATACGTATTACTTTGCACCGCAAAAATCCTTCGCCTCCGATGGTGGCCTGTGGATTGCAATTATGAGTCCTGCAGCAATTGCCCGTGTTGAAAAAATTAAGACAAGTGGCCGTTGGATTCCAGCATTTTTTGATCTCTCTATTGCAATTGAAAACTCCAGGCTTGATCAGACATATAACACACCTGCACTTACAACTTTCATGTTGCTGGCTGATCAAATTGAGTGGATGAATAAAAACGGTGGCCTATCATTTGCTGCAGGTCGAAGTGAGAAGTCTTCTAACATCTTGTATTCCTGGGCAGAGAAAACCAGCTACACAACTCCCTTTGTTGTAGATCCATCTATGCGCTCAAAGGTTGTAGGAACAATTAACTTTGATGACTCCATTGATGCAACAAAGATTGCTGCAGCACTTCGTGCTAATGGAATCGTTGATACCGAGCCTTATCGCAAACTGGGCAAGAACCAACTTCGTATTGGAATGTTCCCTGCAGTTGAGCCAAGTGATGTTGAAGCATTGACCAAATGCATTGATTTCGTAGTAGCTGCGCTTTAATAGCACCGTGCCAAAAACCTTTCAGCGGGATCGCTTTTTCTGGGTCGTTGCCACACAGACCGCAATTGTTAACTTCTACCTAGGCGGTTTTGGCCCAGCACAATCACTTCTGCGCGCTGATCAAGGAACTTCACTGACTATTGCAGGCCTGCATGGAACGGCCATGGGAGTTGCATCAATTGCAGCTGGATATGCCAATCCTCATTTGGCGCATAAATATGGCCGTGCAAAGTCGCAATGGATTGGCCTAGGAATCTTCTTAGTAGGTCTTTTTCTATTTGTTATCTCACCACCAGTTATTCTCACAATTCCCGCAACATTAATTGCAGGCTTTGGCACCTCAATGGTCATCAACACAATGCTCTCCTCTATGTCTCACCATTATGGAAAAGCTGCAGAAGTTGCTATCCCACAGGCAAATGGAATTGCATCTGTTGGCTTTGTAACTGGAACTGCGCTCATTGGAACAATTGCATCGCTCTATCCAAATTTTTGGCGATTAGGTTTATTGCTTGCAATTCCTGTGGCCTTGATTTTGATTTTGGTAGGACGCGAAAGAGAAGTTGAAGCATATGTGCCAGATGAGAGTGGACCGCAAAGCGGAAAGATGTCAGGGAAGTTTTGGCTGGCATGGTTTGGGTTTGTGGCATGTATTTCATCTGAGTTTGCAATATCATTTTGGTCAGCTGCATTACTCAAAGATCGAGTTGGTTCAAGTGCTGCTATCTCCACCGTTGCGATAGTTGCACTTGGCACTGGCATGGGAGTTGGTCGCTGGTTTGGTGGTTTGGTGTTGAAGAACTTTGAACTCGATAATCAGCTCCTTGGATTAGTAGCGTTGCAGTTTGTTGGTTTCGCAGCATTTTGGCTATCGCACTCAATGATTATCAGCTTGATATGTCTGTTTATTATTGGTTTAGGCATATCAATGCAGTTTGCACTGGCAGCGATCCGATTGGTTGGCTTTAGTGATAATCGTCCAGATTTAGCTATTGGTAAATCATCTTTGGCTGCAGGAATCGCCATTGCAGGGGCGCCGTTCTTGCTGGGCTTTTTAGGCGATAACTTCGGTATTTCCCGTGCATACATCATGGTGCCAGTGCTTATTGCAATCGCATTTGTAATTATCGTTCTAACACCATCACAAAGCGAGAAGGCATAAGTGATGAGTTATAAAACCCGCCGTATTGTGACCCTTGTTGTGCTCTTTGGTTTAATCCTTTTAATTGCGATTAGCGGACTTTAAAACCGCATCAACTGAAATATCAGTTGGCACATCCACTCTGTCTTTGTATTTCAACCAAATAACAATCGTTGAAATTAAACAGATAGCACCGCAAGTGGTAATTGTTGATCTGATTCCAATGACTTCTGCCATCACACCAATGAGCGGTGAGCCAACTGGAGTTCCTCCCATGAAAATAAAAAGATAGATTCCCATTACTCTGCCCCGAATTGCAGGATCGCTATTGACCTGAACGATTGAGTTTGCAGTGATCATAGTTGTGAGGGCTGTAACGCCACAGATAGGTAGGAATATTGCATAAGCGGTGTAGTTAGGCATGATTGAAAGCACCATAATTGCTATTGCAAAAGCCCCCCCAGCTAAAATCACAAAGCGGGTCCTGCGAAAGCGCTCTAAGCGTGCTGATGCAATTGCACCTGAAAATGATCCAATAGCCACAAAAGTTCCAAGTAACCCATAAGAGGCAGGACCTTTTCCAAACTCTTGTGTTGCCATAAGTGCGTTAAAGATTTGAAAGTTAAGACCAAAGGTCCCAAGGAAGAAAACCATCAACATGACCACATAAATATCCGGTCGAGCCAGCGCATAGCGCAGACCCTCTTGAACATTAGTCATAGATTTTGGTCGATCTTGCTGGAAAAACTCTTTTTCATTCATAGCTAACAGTGCGCCAATAGCAAAAAGATATGAGATTCCATTAACTAAAAATGAAGGCCCAGTGCCAAAAGCGGCGATAAGTAAGCCTGATAATGCAGGTCCCACTAAGCGCCCAGCGTTAAAGTTGGCAGAGTTAAGGCTGACCGCATTAGGCAAATCATCAGGTCCCACGATTTCTCCAGCAAAAGCTTGTCGAACTGGTGCATCTATCGCAGTTGAAATTCCAAGGAGTGCAGCTAAAGCAAATACGTGCCACAGCACAATCTGCTCTGTCATGACAAGGGTTCCCAGTGTTATCGCTGAGAATGCACCTAGGGCGTTGGTGCCAATTAAAAGTTTACGTTTATCGAAACGATCAGCTAGTGCGCCGCCATGGAGTGAAAAGAAGAGTACTGGTGTGAATTGAATTGCTGTGACAATACCTAGATAAGTTCCACTATTAGTAAGTTCTAGAACGAGCCAATCTTGGGCAACACGTTGGGCCCAACTACCAATATTGGAGATGGTACTAGCAGGAAAAAGTATCCGGTAATTACGGTGGCGAAATGAGCGCCAGTTACCATCTACTTTTACGTTAATTCCCATTACTCTTCTCTCATGGCATCAAATATCGGCTCTGTTGTAACCCTAGTATCAATTGGTGTAGTTTGCTGGGTGATTGCCTTTGTCATTGCGTTAGCGGTTGGCGCAGATGCGAAAATCATTTGGACATGCCTATTCGGAGCAGGCTTAGGCCTAACTGGTATTCGATATTCAATTCGCCGCAATAAGCGCAGCGGAATTTAATTTAAGCCTCTAGAGCAGATGCAATACCGCGCAATACGCGGCCTAAACGCTCTGCTTCAACTGCTGATGGATGGCGGCCTTGGCGCAAACCATTACCAACACGATCCAAAATCTTAATTGTGTCTTCAATCATCGCAGCTAAATCATCAGTATTAGCACGTGAGTTTTCAGCAAGTGATGGTGGTGCATCAATGATGTGTACTGAAAGTGCTTGTGGTCCACGACGTGAATCAGCGATGCTGAATTCAAGCTTCGTTCCAGGCTTAACTGTTGCAACACCTTCTGGAAGAGATGAAGCAGCTAGATAAACATCTTCGCCTTCATCATTGGCAATAAAACCGAAACCCTTTTCTAGGGAGAACCATTTAACGCGTCCTGTAGGCATGGGGAGGGCTCCTTGATTATTTCGTGTCTTCGTTTATGCCGCGGGGGTTGCGGTCAGGGCTTTAGTTTATCACCAGGTCAGTGAAGGTCGCTTCCGAGTGAGCGCCGCATCCATGATCAACAGAGACCACGCGTGCATCATCGGGGGAAATTGCATTTGCACACACGCCAAAGGTTGCGCGCAGTGAGCCTGCGATGGGAAGAAAGAATCCGCATGAGTGACATGGCTTAGGAGCAGCTTGTGCCAATGGTGCCTGTGGTCCACGCTCCCCGTCATACCAACGCTTTGCGGCTTGATCGCGACCTTCAATAGACATTACTCGTGCACGACCAAAACCTAATTCAACTGCCATTGCAGTATCTAAATCTTCATCTTGTGGCAACGCTGATTGTCCAGGAACTAAACGTGCATCATCGAGTGAACTTGGAACGATGTCACCAACGCCAATATCACCTGGTTGGATGCGATCGCGATATGGAATCCACGCTGGTGCAAGAAGAGCATCTGGTCCAGGAAGAACAACTAAATCACAAACAGTTGGAACTGCTTCTGCATCAACCTTTGCAACAGTGACGCACCAACGCCAGCCTTTGTAGCCAGCTAGGTTTGCATTAAAAAGATATGTGGCAACGCGGTTCTCATCATCAAACTCAACGCTAATAAATGATCCAACATGGTCGCGCTTTTCTGCATGTTCATAGATTGCACTGTGGGCAAGATTTTTTGCATCAAAAGGAGTAGGCGCATTTGATGCAACTTTCTTTGATGTCTCCTTTGGCGCTTTTTTCACCAATGATTTCTTTGCCATGTGTATAGGGTAAAGCAGAACGCCGCCCTCGTGTTAATCGAGGACGGCGTTAGGCACAACTAGGTGAAAATAGGCTTAGAAGTCCATATCTCCGCCACCTTGTGGCATTGGTGCTGGATTCTTTTCTGGCTTATCTGCAATCACTGCTTCAGTTGTGATGAACAGGGCTGCGATAGATGCAGCGTTCTGTAGCGCAGAACGTGTGACCTTAGCTGGATCAATAATTCCAGATTTGATCATGTCCACATATTCACCAGTTGCAGCGTTTAGACCTTGTCCTGCTGGAAGATTACGAACCTTCTCAACAACAACTCCGCCTTCAAGTCCTGCATTGATTGCGATTTGCTTGAGTGGAGCTTCGATTGCGAATTCAACAATCTTTGCACCAGTTGCTTCATCACCAGTTAAACCAGTTAACTTCTTAAATGCTGCTGTTGCTGCTTGGAGAAGTGCAACGCCACCACCGGCAACGATTCCTTCTTCAACTGCAGCCTTTGCATTGCGAACTGCATCTTCAATGCGGTGCTTGCGCTCCTTGAGTTCAACCTCAGTTGCAGCTCCAGCCTTGATAACAGCCACGCCACCAGCAAGCTTTGCAAGACGCTCTTGCAACTTCTCGCGGTCATAATCTGAATCGCTCTTCTCAATCTCTGAACGGATCTGTGTGACGCGGCCCTTGATTTGTGCCTCATCGCCAGCGCCTTCAACGATTGTTGTCTCATCTTTGCTGATAACAATCTTGCGAGCGCGACCCAATAGTTCTAACCCTGCTTGATCAAGCTTGAGACCAACTTCTTCAGAGATAACAGTTGCACCCGTAAGAATTGCAATATCTTGAAGCATCGCCTTGCGACGATCTCCAAAGCCAGGTGCCTTTACTGCAGCTGAGCGGAAAGTTCCACGGATTTTGTTCACAACAAGTGTTGCCAGCGCTTCGCCTTCAACGTCTTCAGCGATGATTGCAAGTGGCTTACCTGATTGCATAACCTTTTCAAGAACCGGTACGAGATCTTTAATATTTGCAATCTTTGAGTTAACGATTAATACGTAGGCATCTTCTAGAACTGCTTCCATGCGATCCTGGTCAGTTACAAAGTAAGGA
>JAPLBK010000094.1 GCA_026392775.1 Actinomycetota bacterium | reverse complement strand
CATCGCTTTGAAAGTGAAGGACCACTCAATGGCCATGCAATGGGTAATCTCTTGTTGGCATCGCTATGGAATGAGAATGAAGATCCAGTCATTGGCTTAGATCGCGTGGGTCAATTATTAAAAGTTATTGGTCGAGTTCTACCGATGGCTGCAACACCGCTGGATATTGAAGGCACTTTTAATACTTCAACGGGGCGCATAGTTGTCAGAGGACAAAAAGAAGTTGCTACAGCAAAGGGCCGTATTGAATCCTTGCGTGTGATTCCAGAAAATCCACAGGCGAGATTAGAAGCACTTACTGCTATTCGTGTGGCCGACTGGATAACGATGGGTCCGGGCTCTTGGTTTTCATCAGTCATGCCACATCTGCTGGTGCCGATGCAGCAAGATGCGTTACTTCGTACAAAAGCTAAAAAGATTTTGATCCTCAACCTTGATGCCACAAATACAGCAACTGGGGAAGAGTTTGCTGGCTCAACACCAGAGGAACATTTAGAGTTTTTCCATTCATATGCCCCTGAATTAAAGATTGATTACTGCCTCGTTGATTCATCTGTGGTCCGAAACTCAGTTGCCCTTGATGAAGCGGCCGCGAAAATGGGTGGGCGAGTCATTGCTGCCGATATTCGCAAGGCACCTGGAAGTGTTCATCATGATGTTGCAAAATTGACTCTCCATTTAGGCCACATCATGGGCCCAAAACTGGTTGGATAACCCCATGGCAATGACGGCATCAGTGAAGGACGAACTCAGTCGTGTTTCTATTACCAAGCCATGTTGTCGCAAAGCCGAGGTTTCCTCACTGCTTCGCTTTGCTGGCGGTCTGCATATTGCTGCAGGCAAGATTTTGATTGAAGTTGAGTTAGATACTTCTCAAAGTGCGCGCAGACTCAGAAAAGATATCGCTGATATTTATGGTCATGGATCTGATTTAGCAGTGCTCTCATCTAGTGGCCTTAGAAAAGGTTCACGTTATGTTGTTCGTGTCATCGAAGCCGGAGATGCACTAGCTAGGCAAACAGGTTTAGTAGATGCCAACGGTCGCCCCGTAAGAGGATTGCCTCCTCAAGTAGTCTCTGCTGCCATCTGTGATTCAGAGGCAGCTTGGCGCGGTGCTTTTATTGCACATGGTTCACTCACTGAACCTGGACGCTCCTCTTCATTGGAAATTACATGTCCGGGACCAGAAGCGGCGCTGGCGTTAGTGGGTGCGGCGCGTCGAATGGGAATTGTGGCAAAAGCTAGGGAAGTTCGCGGTGTGGATCGCGTTGTGATTCGCGATGGTGATGCAATTGGAGTTCTACTCACACGTCTTGGTGCACATGAATCAGTACTTGCATGGGAAGAGCGCCGCATGCGCCGTGAAGTTCGCGCAACAGCTAATCGCTTAGCAAATTTTGATGATGCAAATCTGCGTCGTTCTGCTCGAGCAGCCGTTGCTGCTGCAGCGCGCGTGCAGCGTGCGATGGAGATTCTGGGTCCAACAATTCCTGATCATTTAAAGGAAGCGGGTGAGCTTCGCATAAATCACGGGCAAGCCTCCCTTGAGGAGCTGGGTTCTCTGGCGGTTCCACCCATGACCAAGGATGCGATAGCTGGGCGAATCCGCCGCCTATTGGCAATGGCTGATAAGCGTGCAGGAGAACTGGGAATTCCCGATACGGAGAGCGGGCTTTCCCCTGATTTGTTGAATTAGGGTGCGCTATTACTGAAGAGTTCACGCAATAGCCACTGATATGATGATGCCTAAGACCCCAACGTTGTGGCAGATTTAATGCATATTTCAACGTTTGGGCTTTTTCATTTTAAGCCCCATGAGTAGCAAGGACACAGATAGTGACAAATGTCGGAATTAATGGTTTTGGACGCATCGGGCGCAACTTCTTTCGCGCATCGCTAACGAACCCAAATATCAATATCGTTGGAATCAATGACCTCACACCCAATGAGACTTTGGCGCATTTGCTCAAGTATGACTCAATCTTGGGTCGCTTGGGTCTTGAGGTTACATTCACAGATGATTCAATCACTGTTGATGGCAAGACCATCAAAGTTTTCTCAGAGCGCGATCCAGCTAACTTGCCATGGGCCTCAGTAAAGGCTGACGTAGTTGTTGAATCAACAGGTATTTTCACAAAGGCAGCCGACGCTCAAAAGCACATCAGCGCTGGTGCCAAGAAGGTAATCATCTCTGCGCCAGCAACTGATGAGGACATCACCATTGTTATGGGCGTCAACCATGAAAAGTATGATGGTTCAAAGCACAACATCATCTCTAACGCATCATGTACAACTAACTGCCTGGCACCGATGGCCAAGGTTCTAAACGATAACTGGGGCATTGTTAAGGGTCTGATGACAACAATTCACGCCTATACAAATGACCAGGTCATCCTGGATTTCCCACACAAAGACCTGCGCCGTGCTCGCGCGGCTGCAACTAACATGATTCCAACATCAACGGGTGCTGCAAAGGCAATCTCTTTGGTACTTCCAGAGCTCAAGGGCAAGCTGGATGGTTATGCAATGCGCGTTCCTGTTCCAACTGGTTCAGCGACAGATTTAACTGTTGAACTATCTAAGGAAGCTACTGCTGGCGAAATTAATGCTGCAATGAAGGCCGCTTCACAGGGTGCGCTCAAGGGATACCTTTCATACACTGAAGACCCAATCGTGTCTTCAGATATCGTCACTGATCCTTCTTCATGTGTCTTTGACTCAGGTTTAACCAAGGTAATTGGAAATCAGGTCAAGGTTGTTGGTTGGTATGACAATGAATGGGGTTATTCAAACCGCCTTGTGGACTTGATTTCATACGTTGGCAAAACTCTTTAATGTCAGATCTTGCACACTTTGATGTAGCAGGAAAACGGGTTTTTCTACGCTGTGATCTGAATGTCCCATTAAAAGATGGTGTGATTAAAGATGATGGTCGTATTAAAGCCTCGCTTCCTACTATTCAAACTTTGCTTGAAAAGGGTGCATCGATTGTCATTGCTGCACACTTAGGTCGTCCAAAGGGTGAAGTGAAACCAGAGCTATCGCTAGAACCAGTTGCTAAGCGTTTAGGGGAATTACTAGGGCAAGAGATTATTTTTCCGAAGCAAGTTGTTGGGGATGTAGTCACAGAAGCAGTTCAAGCTCTAAAGCCTGGTCAGATACTTCTTTTAGAAAATATTCGCTTTAGTTCAGCCGAGACAAGTAAAGAAGAGTCTGAGCGAGCAGAGTTTGCAGGTCAATTAGCAAAGCTAGCTGATGCATATGTTGGAGATGGTTTTGGCGCTGTTCATCGCAAGCATGCTTCAGTATTTGATCTTCCAAAGCTTTTGCCTCATGTTGCTGGCACATTAGTTGCAGCTGAAGTAGAGGTATTGAAAAAACTCACACAAAATCCAGAGCGTCCTTATGGAGTAGTTCTAGGTGGCGCAAAGGTTTCTGACAAATTAGGTGTGATTGAAAATCTACTTGGAAAGGTAGATGTTTTAGCTATTGGCGGAGGAATGGTTTTCACCTTCCTTAAAGCCCAGGGTAAAGAGATCGGCACATCACTTGTTGAAATAGAGATGCTTGATGTTGTTAAAGGCTTAATTGAGAGTGCTCGGAAGAACGGCGTGAAACTGATTCTTCCCACTGACATCGTTATTGCACCCACTTTCTCAGCAGATGCCACGCCAACCTTAGTTCCAGCCGCTGCAATTCCAGCAGATCAAATGGGCCTAGATATTGGCCCTGAGTCGGCTAAAGCTTTTGCAATTGAAATCGAAAAATGCAAGACAGTATTTTGGAATGGTCCCATGGGTGTGTTTGAATTTGCTAACTTTGCTGCTGGCACGAAGACAGTTGCGGCAGCGTTAACCAAGGTTTCAGGTATGTCAGTTGTTGGCGGGGGAGACTCAGCTGCTGCGGTGCGTGCTCTGGGCTTTGCCGACTCAGAGTTCGGTTATATTTCAACTGGTGGCGGTGCATCGTTAGAATATTTAGAGGGCAAGGAACTTCCTGGTCTTCAAGCACTTGGCTTATAAGGAGCACTCATGCGTAAACCATTGATGGCTGGAAACTGGAAGATGAACCTCAATCACCTTGAGGCAATTGCAGTTGCCCAGAAGTTGGTTTACTCACTTGATGACAAGGACTATGACGCAGTTGATGTTGCGATCATTCCTCCCTTTACGGATATTCGCTCTATTCAAACCTTGATTGACGGAGATCGCTTGCGCCTTACTTATGGTGCACAAGATCTTTCACCAGAGGCAAGTGGAGCATTTACTGGCGATATCGCAGGTTCGATGTTGCACAAGCTCGGTTGCACATTTGTTCTTATTGGTCACTCTGAGCGCCGTGCTATTCACGGTGAATCTGATGCACTTATTAATCGCAAAATTAAGGCCGCTCTTGCTAATGAGATGATTCCAATCTTTTGTGTTGGTGAAGAATTAGCGATTCGTGAATCTGGGGCCCATGTCAGTCATGTGATTCGCCAAGTTCGCGCAGGTCTTGAAGGATTTACTAAGCCAGAGCTCAAGAAGATCGTTATTGCCTATGAGCCAGTGTGGGCAATTGGTACAGGCAAAGTTGCTACACCAGAAGATGCTCAAGAAGTCTGTGCTGCTATTCGTGAAGAGGTTGAAAATATTGGTTCTGCTGAGATTGCATCAAATATGCGAATCCTTTATGGCGGTTCAGTGAAATCTTCTAACATCTCAGAAATCATGAAAAAGAGCGATGTGGATGGCGCCCTTATCGGGGGAGCGAGCCTGGACCCTGAGGAATTAGCCAAGATTGTGAAGTTCCACGCGCAAGCAGAGTAAGGCTGCGACCGATTTTGCAGGTATCCTTACCCTCTACGAAACAAGGAGTTCGACAACGTGAAATTAGCTCTATCAATCTTGCTCGTCATAACAAGTGTCATCATGATTCTGCTCGTCCTTTTGCATAAGGGCAAGGGCAGCGGACTATCCGACCTCTTCGGTGGCGGAATCTCAACTAACTACGGTGGATCATCAGTAGTTGAGCGCAATCTAGATCGCATCACAATCGTTGCTGGTGGACTGTGGTTCGCACTCGTTGTTGGCTTAAGTCTTGTTCTTAAGTAAAACTTTTAATTCAAAATTTAAAAAAAGGAGTAATACATGGCAAGTGCAATTCGTGGAAGCCGAGTCGGCGCCGGCCCAATGGGCGAGGCAGAACGCGGTGATTCGATTGCTCGCGCCTATGTTTCATATTTTTGCGCTAATGGTCATGAAGTTCGTCCATCATTTGCTGTTGAAGAGACTGTAGTTATTCCAGCTGAGTGGGACTGCCCAAAGTGTGGCTACCCAGCAGGACGCGATCGCAACAATCCACCTAGCCCAGTAAAAAATGAGCCATATAAGACTCACCTTGCCTACGTTAAAGAGCGTCGTACCGATGCTGAAGGCGAAAAAATTCTAGAAGAGGCTTTGCGCAAACTTCGTGGAGATGACGAAGACTAAATCTTTTTTACAGCATCAAGAAGTTGGTCTATACCCGCACTGCGATTTGCTAAATTAAATCGAAGGAGCGGGCATTTTCTTGAGGCAAGCGCTTTTCCATCACCCAGCGCTTGAGCTGCAACTAAAGTCTTGAAACCAAAGACCTGTCCTGGGATTGCAATATCTGTTGATGGCGTTCCAGTAATTTGTAGGAATGATCCATTTTGCTGACCACCTTTGTGGAACTGTCCAGTGGAGTGAAGAAAACGTGGCCCCCAACCAAAGGTAACTGGCTTGCCGATTTTCTCTGAAAGTATGGATCTGATATCTGAAATCCTTGCTTCATCTTTGCGATCTAGATAAGCCATGATCGCTACATAACCATCTTTGTGGATGCCATGAGTAAAGAGCTTGAGTGAGTTGGCAAGATCAACGCCCTCTCCAAATATCTCTACAGCACCATCAGTATGCGGGGCAGTAAAGACAGGCGATACGCCGCCCCATTCCTTAAGCAATGCAGATGTCTGTTCTTTTGCTTCAGTGACATTGGGTTGATTAAAAGGATCTATTTCAAGTGCTGCTCCAACGAGGGCGGTTACCCACTCCCAAATAATGAATTGAGCAGCAAGGTCTGCCTCTACGACTAAATCAGCAGAACCGGCATATGCAATGGAAAATACATTTGGATTTGTTGCGGCTTTTTCAATTACTACAGGAAGTCGTCCCACTTGATTCTTACCAGTTGATTCGGCCACCAACTGCTCAGCCCAGTCACTTAAGCCCGGCATTGCAGAGCCATCATCGGTATAGGAAAGGTATTGTCCAGCGTGATAGGCAAGTAGGTATGCAATATCTACGACCAACGTTGAGTCTTTAAGGAATGCGTTCTTTGCATCGCTGGCGTTATCAAGAAGAACTGAGACATCTACACCAATAAGAGCTGATGGAACTAAGCCAAAAGCACTGAGAACACTGAAGCGTCCCCCAACGTTTGGATCGGCATTGATGACGGTGTATCCGGCTGCGCGGCTTTGCTTATCCAATGGTGAATCTGGATCAGTAACGATGACCATATGGTTGTGTGGTGCAAGGCCTGCTTGGGTGAATGCATCTTCAAAGAGTGCGCGCTGTGAAGCGGTTTCAATTGTTGAACCAGATTTAGAACTTACGACTACAACAGTTTTTGCTAAATCACCCTTAAGTGCATGGGCGACATAGTCTGGATCAGTTGAATCAAGAATAAACAGCTTCTTCTTGAAACTCCGTGCGATAACCTCTGGACCAAGAGATGACCCACCCATGCCGCACAAAATGACATTGTTTTTGTTGCGATGCTTTGCATAGAGGGCATCAAGTACGGGCAAGAGATCTCTCGAACTTTCAGGAAGATCTATCCAATTTAAACGAACGGAGGCTTCAGCCTGGGCAGCAGCGCCCCAAATCGTTGAGTCTTTCTTGGTTAGGCGTAAGTGAGCGTCAAGCAAAGCGTGATAGCGCACATCACTGCGATCAATGTCTTTGATCGCATCTCCTGAAATCTTTATCATCCCTGTTGAGCTGCTTTCACGTTAGCGAGCAATTCATCCCATGCCTGGGCAAATTTCTTCACACCATCCACCTCAAGTTCAGTTGTCACCGCATCAAGTGAGATGTTGAGAGCTGATAAACCTTTGAGGACTTCCACAGCTGCCACATAGTTTGAAGTAATGGTGTTGCCTCGCACTTTGCCGTGATCAATCACGGCATCTAATGTTGATTGAGGCATGGTGTTCACGGTGTCTGGAGCAATTAGTTCAACAACGTAGCGAGTGTCATCGTATGTGGGATCTTTGACGCCAGTTGAAGCCCAAAGCGGACGTTGCTTATGTGCACCGCGGGCAAGTTGTGCTTGCCATCTCGGGGAGGAGAACTTCTCTTCAAAGAGTTGGTAAGCAAGATGGGCATTAGCAATAGCTGCTTTTCCAAGCAGGGAGGTGGCAGCCTCTGAGCCATCTTTTTTAAGAAGTGCGTCAACAGACGAATCGATGCGGCTAACAAAAAACGATGCAACTGAATGCACATGTGTGGGATTTGTCGCAGCTTCTATTCCGGCTATGTAAGCATCAATTACTGCGCCATATCGCTTAACTGAGAAGATCAAAGTGACATTAATGCTTATACCTGCGCCGATAAGTGCGGTAATGGCAGGTAAGCCTTCAAGAGTTGCAGGCACCTTGATCATCAAATTAGGGCGATCAATAATTGACCAGAGCTCTTTGCCTTGGGCGATTGTGGCATCGGTATCGTGGGCAAGACGAGGGTCAACCTCAATACTCACTCGTCCATCAACACCCTTAGTTGATGAGTGGATCTCTTTGAAGAGATCACAAGCAGATCGCACATCATCGGTAGTCAGTTTCTTGACAACGTTATCAACGGATGCGGATTTCATCGCTGCAATATCAGCGGTGTACTCATCGGCCCCAGCTATGGCTGCGCCAAATATAGAAGGATTAGTTGTGACTCCTACTACGCCAGAGTTAGCGATACGTGAGGGCAGTGAATGCGCATCGGTGCCTGAAATCTTCGCCCTGGATAAATCATCGAGCCAGATTGAGGTTCCGCCTTTAGCTACATCGGCTACAGACATTTAGAGAGCTGCCTTAATCTTGATAACGATTGCTTCCACAGAGAAACCGAATTCTTTAAACAAGCGTTTAGCATCAGCTGAAGCCCCATAGTGTTCAAGGGAAATTGCAATTCCATTGTCACCGATTAACTGGTGCCAGCCTTGAGCAATTCCCACCTCAATGCTGACTTTTAATTTTATTGAAGGTGTTAGTACTTCATCTTTATAGCTTTGCTCTTGTTCGCTAAACCATTCAAGACATGGTGCGCTCACTACACGAACTGCAATTCCTTCACTCGCCAACGCACTCTGCACATCAATTGCTAGAGATATTTCAGAGCCAGTTGCAATCAGAATCGCCTTTGGATTAGCGGCATCTTTCAGAATATAGGCACCCTTGGCAGTGCCAGAGGCAGGAGCGCAATTGGTTCGATCCAAAACAGGAAGGTTTTGGCGCGATAATAGGATTCCTGCAGCGCGGCCTCGAGTAAGAATCTTCTTCCAACTTTCAGCAACTTCATTAGCATCACCAGGGCGGATGACATCTAAACCCGGAATTGCGCGCAAAGCCGCAAAATGTTCAATAGGTTGGTGAGTTGGTCCATCTTCGCCCACACCGATTGAATCATGCGTCCAGACAAATGTGGAAGGAATATTCATCAACGCTGCAAGGCGAACAGCGGGGCGCATGTAATCGCTAAATACTGCAAAGGTTCCACCAAATGCGCGAGTTAATCCATGGAGCGCAATTCCATTGAGAATTGATCCCATGGCATGTTCACGAATTCCAAAGTGAATAATTCGACCATAAGGATGAGCACCTTTCATGGCACTAGTTGCGGGCAAGAACGAGCCGCCACCATCAATGCTGGTGTTGTTAGATCCCGCTAAATCAGAGGAGCCACCCCAGAACTCAGGTAGATGCTTTGCAATTGCATTAATGACTTGGCCCGATGCCGCGCGAGTTGCAACATCTTTTCCTGGAGAAAATATCGGAATGTCTTTATCCCAGCCAGCAGGCAAGGCTCTAGTGCGCAAACGCGCCAGTAGTTTTGATTGCTCTGGATTACTAGATTGCCATGCTGCAAACTTTGTATCCCATACCTTACGCACCTGTGCAGCACGATCTTTTACTAAGCGAGCATGGGCCAGAAGATCTGCAGGCATTGCAAATTTTTCTTCCGGATTCAAACCTAGAGCCGCCTTAGTTGCAGCAACTTCCTCATCACCAAGTGCAGAGCCATGAGAACTAGCTGTTCCTTGGGCTTTAGGTGCTGGCCAAGCGATAACTGATTTCATGCGGATTAAAGATGGTTTTGAAGTTTCTCTCTTCGCTGCAACCATCGCAGCATCAATGGCGGCGATATCTACATTTCCATTTGCAGAAGCTGCCACATCTATGACATGCCAGCCATAGGCGCGGTATCGAGCAGAGACATCTTCAGTAAATGCAGTATGTGTATCACCCTCGATCGAAATGCGGTTGTCATCATAAATTACATTTAATGCACCAAGCTCTTGTGTTCCGGCTAAAGAAGATGCTTCGGCGCTTACGCCTTCTTGCAGATCGCCATCAGAGCAGATAACCCAAATACAGTGATCAAAAACAGATGTTCCAGCAGATGCCTGGGGATCGAGTAGTCCGCGCTCAAACCGAGCTGCCATAGCCATGCCAACAGCAGTTGCAAGACCTTGACCAAGGGGACCGGTGGTCATTTCTACGCCGTCAGTGTGGCCAAACTCTGGGTGACCCGGAGTGAGTGAACCCCATGTGCGAAACTCCTGAAGATCTTTTAACTCAAGACCATAACCACTTAAAAAAAGTTGAGTATAAAGAGTCAGTGATGAGTGGCCGCACGAGAGTATGAATCGATCGCGACCTATCCACTGTGGATCTGAAGGATCATGAATTAGGTGGCGCTGAAAGAGCGTATAAGCCACTGGAGCCAATGACATAGCTGTACCTGGGTGCCCATTACCAACTCTTTGAACGGCATCGGCTGCTAAGGCACGAGCATGCGCAACTACGCGATCATCCATCTCTGACCAACCAGGCATTGAACTCATTGAGCTATTTCCTCGTCTTTAAATTGAACGGATAACCAGATTTGCCACGCCGCAATCCAAACTAAAGTCGAACCTAAGATATGAAGTCCAACCAATAACTCTGGCACACCGAGAAAGTATTGGATGTAGCCGAGAACTCCTTGAGAGAGTGAAATACCAAAAAAAATACGGAGACGATTTTTTGTGAGCGCAGATATCTCTTTCCGCATGTAATAAGCAATAGAAAATAAAATTAGAACATATACAGAAATAGAATGCATGCGTACTATCTCTTGGATTTTTAGATTCAGGCGGGGCACATCTCTATCTCCAGCATGAGGACCTATTGCAGTAACAATTGTCCCTAAGGCGATGACAAGGGCAGCCCACAGGATGTGAAATTTTGAATAGCGATTTAATCCTGCGCTAACTTGGGTTTTTACCGAAGCCCTTTTGCCTCGTGAATGAAGAGAAGTGGCTCCAGCAATGAGAATTATTGATAGTAGGAAATGGGCGGCAACTGTGAGTGGATTGAGATTAGTTAATACTGTGATTCCGCCTAGAACTCCTTGACCAAATATTCCTAAAAACTGCCCAGCTGCAAGTATGCGCAGATCTTTTCTCCCTGAACGCACCACTGCAATCACAGTAGCTAATGCAAATAGAACGAGAACAAAAGTGAGTAGTCGATTACCAAATTCAATCCATGAATGAAATACGCCTTCGACTTGATTCTCAACCGGAAAATAGGAACCCGGTGTGCACTCAGGCCAGGTTGGGCAACCAAGGCCTGAGCCCGTTAGTCGGACCGCGCCTCCGGTCACAACGATCGCAGCCTGGGAGATCAGTAGGGCCCGGGAAAGAGGAGCAAGTGCCTGAGCCGCGCGCATGGATGCCATGGCCCAACCCTATGGCTATCGGGTGCGCAGGCGGGCCGAGTGGCCGAAGGTGTCGAATTACGACACAATAGTGTTGTGAAAATGAGTGGCCAAACTAGCCCAGTTCCAGGTGATGATCTTCGCACCCGGGACTTAGTGGCGCGCTCCATTTTAGAAAATGGCCCATCAACGGCTGCAGTTCTTGGACAGCGTCTAGGTCTAACTCCAGCGGGTATTCGTCGCCACCTTGATCTACTTGTTGCAGATGGTGTTCTGCAGGCACGCGAACCGCACTCTGCGATTAATCGCGGCAGAGGTCGACCTTCAAAAGTATTTGTTATGAGCGATAAAGGCCGTGAACAGTTTGAACATTCCTATGATGATTTGGCGGTAGCGGCTTTGAAATTTATGTCGACGCAATCTGGCGCACACTTGGTTTCAGGTTTTGCTCAATTGCGCGCTGACGATATCGAGAGAAAAGCAATGCTGGCTCTGGAGAAGAAAAGTAATAAGAGCGAAGCCCTTGCCCAATTTCTGACCGAACAAGGCTATGCCGCCAGTATTGCTAAAAAGCCAATGGGTGAAGAGCTGTGTCAACATCACTGTCCCATTGCACACGTTGCTTCAGAGTTTCCTCAACTATGTGAGGCTGAGACTGAAGCACTCTCACGTATTTTAGGCACTCACGTTCAACGTCTAGCAACAATTGCACACGGTGATGGAGTGTGCACAACTTTTATACCCACAACAACAGCAGCAACGAAGCGAAAGGTACGCGCATGACTATTGCACATCCAGAACTCGAGGGTATCGGTAACTATGAATACGGTTGGTCCGATAAAAGCGATGTAGGCACTAATGCTAAGCGCGGCCTGAGTGAGGATGTCGTGCGCGACATCTCCGCTAAGAAATCCGAGCCTCAGTGGATGCTAGACCTTCGCTTAAAAGGCCTTGCTCTATTTGAGAAAAAGCCAATGCCTAACTGGGGTTCAGATCTCTCTGGAATTTTCTTCGACACAATCAAATACTTTGTGCGCTCCACCGAAAAGCAGGCTGCAACGTGGGATGACCTGCCAGATGAAATTAAGAACACATACGATCGTCTAGGTATTCCTGAAGCTGAAAAACAGCGCTTAGTTTCAGGAGTTGCTGCTCAATACGAATCAGAGGTCGTCTATCACTCAATCCGTGAGGATCTAGAGAAGCAAGGCGTTATTTTCCTTGATACAGATAGCGCTCTCAAGCAGCATCCAGAGCTATTTAAAGAGTACTTCGGAACCGTTATCCCAGTGGGAGATAACAAGTTCGCAGCTCTTAATACATCTGTGTGGTCTGGTGGTTCATTTATCTATGTTCCAAAGGGCGTTCACGTAGATATTCCTTTGCAGGCATATTTCCGTATTAACACTGAGAACATGGGCCAGTTCGAGCGCACATTAATCATCGCTGATGAAGATTCTTACATTCACTATGTAGAGGGCTGTACTGCGCCTATTTATAAGTCTGATTCACTTCACTCAGCAGTTGTTGAGATCATTGTGAAAAAGGGTGCTCGCGTTCGTTATACAACTATTCAGAACTGGTCGAACAACGTTTATAACTTGGTTACAAAGCGCGCAACATGTGCTGAAGGTGCAACTATGGAGTGGGTAGATGGAAACATCGGTTCCAAGGTAACTATGAAGTACCCATCAATCTTTTTGATGGGCCCACATGCCAAGGGTGAGACGTTATCTCTTGCTTTTGCTGGTGAAGGACAACACCAAGATTCAGGCGCCAAGATGGTTCACGCTGCTCCATACACATCATCATCTGTTATCTCTAAATCAGTTGCACGAAATGGTGGACGTACTTCTTATCGTGGACTTGTTCAAGTCCAAGAAGGTGCTCATCATTCAAAGAGCACAGTCAAGTGCGATGCACTTCTAGTTGACACAATTTCTCGCTCAGACACTTATCCCTATGTTGATATCCGTGAAGATGATGTCTCAATGGGCCATGAAGCAACTGTTTCTAAGATCTCTGATGATCAACTCTTCTACTTGATGTCTCGTGGATTGACTGAAGATGAAGCTATGGCAATGATTGTTCGTGGATTTATTGAGCCAATTGCGCGTGAACTACCAATGGAATATGCATTAGAGCTCAATCGCCTTATTGAACTTCAAATGGAAGGTGCAGTTGGTTAATGTCTGTTTTAGCTACTAATTACTTAACCCCAACTGGGCGCGAGGAAGCTTGGCGTTTCACACCGCTCAAGCGCTTGCGTGGTTTACATGATGGCACTGCTGCCGTTGGTGAGCGCAATTCCCTAGTAACTAAAGCTGGCTTACCAAAGGGTGCCAGCTTTACTCGCGAATCTTTAGCTCCACTTGCTGTCAGCGATGATGTAATCATTGAGCGCATCCGAGGAGAGGTCGCTGATGTTGCTCATCTTTCTATTGATGCAAATGCTGAAATCAAAGAGCCAATCTTTCTGACTCGCTCAGCAGGTGCATTAGATTCAGCGGAACTTTCCAGAGTACGTATCTCACTTGGTAACCACGCTGTTGCAACGGTAATCGTTGAAAACATTGGCGACACACTGCTTGCAGAAGACCTAGAGATTTCATTAGCTCCAGGTTCATCGCTAACTTTTGTCTCACTACAAGAGTTTGATGCAAAAAGTGTCTACACAGCCCGCCACCATGCTGTGGTTGATAAGGATGCTGTTTTCAAGTCAATCACTGTAACTGTTGGGGGAGATGTAGTCCGTATTCTGCCAACCGTTGAATTTACTGCCGCTGGTGCATCGGCTGAACTTCTTGGAGTTTATTTCGCAACAACCGGACAGTTCTTTGAACACCGTATGCACGTAGATCATGCTGTTCCTAATGCAAAATCTCGAGTCAATTTCAAGGGTGCTCTTGCTGGTAAAGATGCGCATACAGTGTGGATCGGTGATGTATTGATTCGTGCTGTTGCAGAAGGCACCGATACATATGAGCTCAACCGCAATCTTTTACTCACAGATGGAGCTCGCGCAGACTCTGTTCCTAATCTTGAAATCGAAACTGGTGAGATCGTTGGTGCAGGCCATGCAAGTACCACCGGCCGCTTTGATGACGAGCAGTTGTTCTATCTGATGTCACGTGGAATCACGCTAGAGGATGCCCGCCGACTTGTTGTGCGCGGTTTCTTTAATGAAATCATCACTGAGATCGGCAACGAAGAGGTACAAGAGCGCCTTATGGAACGTATAGATGGCGAACTTGAAAGAGCTGGTGCGTAAATGGCCGACATAATGTTGGATCAATTAGAGGTCGGCAAGCCGGTCAAGATTGAAAAAGATGGCAAAACCATCTGTGTTGCCAGAGTGGGCGATGAGGTATTTGCTATTGACGATACGTGCTCTCACTCAGAGGCATCTTTATCAGAAGGTGAAATAACAGATTTCAAAATTGAATGCTGGCTACATGGTGCTGAGTTTGATTTACGTACCGGTGTGGCCTTGACCTTACCGGCAAATATAAGCCTTCAAACATATGCAGTGAAGATCGACGGAAATTCCGTCACGGTTGAGATTTAGTACACGAGTAGAAGAGAGAAAATAATGAGCGTTCTAGAAATCCGCGGACTACATGTATCAGTTAATACTGAAAATGGTAGTGTTGAAATTCTTAAGGGTGTTGACCTAACTATTAAGTCTGGTGAAACGCATGCGATCATGGGCCCTAACGGATCTGGTAAATCAACTCTTGCTTACTCAATTGCAGGCCACCCTAAGTACACAATCACTAGTGGCTCTGTGACTCTAGATGGCGCAGATGTTTTGGATATGACCGTTGATGAGCGCGCTAAAGCTGGCCTGTTCTTAGCTATGCAGTATCCAGTGGAAGTTCCAGGTGTTTCAGTCTCTAACTTCCTTCGCACAGCAGCAACAGCACTTCGTGGTGAAGCTCCAAAGCTTCGTACTTGGGTTGCCGAAGTGAAGGGTGCAATGGAGGCGTTGAATATTGATCCAGCATTTGCTACCCGAAATGTTAATGAAGGATTTTCTGGCGGAGAAAAGAAGCGCCATGAAATTATGCAGCTTGAGCTATTGAAGCCAAAGATGGCAATTCTTGATGAAACAGATTCAGGACTAGATGTTGATGCTCTTCGTATCGTTTCTGAAGGTGTTAACCGCGCAAAGGTCAATAATGATTTAGGCGTTCTTTTGATTACTCACTACACACGTATCTTGAAGTACATCAAGCCAGACTTTGTTCACGTTTTTGCTAATGGCAAAATTGTTGAAGAGGGTGGACCAGATCTAGCGGACAAGCTAGAGGCCAATGGCTACGCAGATTACGTGAGCAAGTAAGGATCCAATGAGTTTTTCTGTTGCTGATGTACGTAAAGATTTCCCAATCTTTGAACGTACTATTCGCGATGGTAAAAGGCTTGTCTACTTAGATAGTGGTGCTACTTCCCAAAAACCTTGGGTTGTTATTAACGCTGAAAGTGAGTTCTACTCAAAGCACAATGCTGCTGTTCACCGCGGAGCTCATCAACTATCTGAAGAGGCAACTGATGCCTACGAAGGCGCTCGAGCGATTGTTGCCGAGTTTTTAGGCGCAAAAGATAATGAGATTATCTTTACAAGGAATGCCACGGAATCACTCAACCTAGTTGCATATGCAATGGGTAATGCCGAGGCCGGAAATCGCTTCGCATTAAGTGCATCTGATTCCATTGTTGTTACTGAGATGGAACACCACGCAAACCTGATTCCTTGGCAGCAATTAGCCAAGCGCACTGGTGCTCAGCTGAAATGGTTCAAAGTCAATCAAGATTCAAGGTTAGATCTTTCAAATATTGAGCAAGTAATAACTGCCAATACAAAAGTTGTGGCAATCACACACCAATCAAATGTTTTGGGAACTATTATTCCATTGGAAGCAATTATTAAGCGTGCACATGATGTCGGCGCAGTAGTGGTACTTGATGCGTGTCAATCAGTTCCCCATATGAGTGTGAACGTTGCAGAACTAGATGTGGACTTCCTAGCCTTTTCAGGCCATAAAGCAGTAGGCCCTACAGGTGTTGGAGTTCTCTGGGGCAAATCTGAATTGCTCAGAGAGTTGCCACCGTTTTTAACAGGTGGCTCAATGGTGACAGCTGTGACAATGGAGAGCGCTACATGGGCAGATGCACCGCAAAAATTTGAAGCCGGAGTGCCAAATATGGCGCAAGCTGTTGGGTTGGGTGCTGCGCTGAAATACCTATCCAGCATTGGTATGGATGCAATTGCGCAACATGAGCGATCATTAACTGGGTACGCGCTCGAAAAACTGTTACAAATTCCTGGCCTTCGATTAGTTGGCCCACAAGATAATGTTGCACGTGGAGCAGCTCTCTCTTTCACCATTAACGACATTCATCCACACGATGTTGGTCAGTATGTAGATAGCCAGGGGATTGCAGTGCGCACAGGTCATCACTGTGCTTGGCCATTAGCCAAAGTTATGAATGTTCCCGCGACAACGCGTGCTTCGTTTTATCTCTACAACGACGAGCATGACGTTGACGCGTTAGTCGAGGCCTTATTGGGTGCTCAAAAGTACTTTGGAAAATCCTGATGGAGTTAGATTCTCTATATCAAGAGGTGATTCTAGATCACTATAAACATCCACAACATAAAGGTTTGCGCAGCGATTATTCAGCTCAAGTTCATCACGTTAATCCCAGTTGTGGAGATGAAATTACTCTCAACTTGACGGTCTCTGATGGCTTCATTTCATCGATCTCGTGGGATGGCCAAGGTTGCTCAATTTCACAAGCCAGCGTTTCAATACTCGGTGATTTACTCACAGGTAAGACATTTTCACAGGCAGAGGTAGTTGTGAACTCTTTTTCAGAACTCATGGCTAGCAAAGGAACTACATCGGGAGACCCCGAGATACTTGAGGATGCAGTAGCTTTTGCGGGAGTTTCAAAGTTTCCAGGTCGTGTAAAGTGTGCACTGCTTGGTTGGATGGCCTTTAAAGATGCAGCGATTCAGTCACAGGGAGAGAGCAAATGACAACGAGTGTTGAAGATGTAACGGAGGCAATGAAGGATGTTGTGGACCCAGAATTGGGAATCAACGTTGTTGATTTAGGTTTAATTTATGACGTTATGGTTGATGAAGCTAATATTGCAATATTGAATATGACACTTACTTCAGCAGCATGCCCACTTCAAGATGTTATTGAGGATCAGACCCGTTCAGCGTTAGCGGGGATGACTACTGATGTGAAGATTAACTGGGTTTGGATGCCACCTTGGGGCCCAGACAAGATCTCCGATGATGGAAGAGATCAGCTTCGCGCTCTCGGTTTTACTGTCTGAGGTATAACTCAATAAGGTAGTCACATGTCAATGCATGCGGCTTGGATGACCCACAGATCTATGACCGCAGACCCATCGGTCAAGCAACAAAAACTTAAGGCTGGGACAGTAAAGCGAATCTTTACTTTCGCGAAACCATATCGCCTCAGTATTTGGATCTTTCTCTTAACCGTCGTCATTGATGCTGCCTTAATTGTTGCCACACCGTTATTCTTGCGCCAACTCATCGATGAAGGCGTGATTCCTAAAGATAGTGAATTAGTCACTCGGCTTGCTATTTATGTTGGATTACTTGCTGTTGCTGATGCAGCTATGAGCATGCTGGGACGATATTTCTCTTCTCGAATCGGTGAAGGTCTCATTTATGATCTTCGCTCCTTAGTTTTCGGACATGTTCAAAGACAATCAATAGCATTCTTCACTCGCACACAAACAGGTGCGCTCATATCTAGAATTAACTCTGATGTGATGGGTGCTCAGCAGGCCTTTACTGCCACCTTGTCAGGCCTTGTTAGCAATGTAGTGAGCTTGGTACTCGTGGGTGTGACCATGATGATTTTGTCCTGGCAGATCACAATCTTTTCGCTTCTACTTTTACCCGTATTTTTGATTCCAACTAAATGGGTTGGTCGAAAACTTCAAGAGTTAACGCGTGATTCCTTTAATACCAATGCTGAAATGTCGAGCACGATGACCGAGCGCTTCAATGTCTCCGGTGCCATGCTCGTAGCACTCTATGGAGAACCCGATAGAGAGCGTGAATACTTTAGATCTAGAGCGCGCAAGGTTGCCGATATAGGAATAAAGATGGCAATGCTCAATCGCCTCTTTTTTATCGCGCTCACAAGTGTTGCTGCCATCGCTACAGCTTTCGCCTACGGAATTGGTGGCCATTTAGCTATTAACGGTGGAGTAACCGTTGGAACATTGCTGGCGATTACCGCTCTGCTAGCAAGACTTTATGGTCCATTAACGGCGTTATCGAACGTTCGCATTGATGTTATGACCTCACTTGTTTCTTTTGAACGTGTATTTGAGGTATTAGATCTAGAACCAATGGTTAAGAATCGTGAGAATGCGATTGAGTTGAAACCAACTCACCCAAGGATTGAGTTCAAGGATGTGAGTTTTTCATATCCTAGGGCTGAAGAGATTTCACTGGCATCCCTTGAGTCAGCTGCAAAGCCTGAGACGATTCAAAGTGGTGAAGTACTTCGTGGACTTTCATTTACTGCAGCACCGGGAACGTTAACTGCATTAGTTGGTCCATCTGGTGCCGGTAAAACAACGATTAGTGCGCTGTTGCCGCGTCTCTATGATGTTACAACAGGGGCAATTGAGATTGATGGACATGACATCCGTGATCTCACCCTTGAGTCTTTACGTGGGGTAATTGGTGTTGTCATGCAGGATGCACACTTATTTCACGAAACTATCGCTGAGAATTTGCGATATGCGAAAAACGATGCGACAGAGGATGAAATGCGTGTTGCATGTGAGTCAGCACAGATTTGGGAGTTGATTAACTCTTTGCCTAATGGGCTAGAGACCATGGTGGGAGAGCGTGGACATCGTTTATCTGGGGGAGAGAAGCAACGCTTGGCTATCGCTCGCTTACTTCTAAAGTCACCATCCGTGGTAATTCTTGACGAGGCAACAGCGCATTTGGATTCAGAGAATGAGGCCCTAGTTCAAGCTGCGCTACAGAGCGCTCTCAAGGGTCGCACAAGCATTGTGATTGCACATCGACTGAGCACTGTGCGAGATGCTGATCAAATTCTTGTTTTAGAAAAGGGCCACATAGTTGAGCGTGGAAAACATGATGAACTAGTTGCTCGTGGAGGCTTATACGCCGATCTTTATAACCGTCAGGACTTAACGGGTTCGCCGAATTAATATTCGCCCGTAAATTACTAATCCGGCAAAGAAGAGCCATTGCAAGGCATATGCCATGTGCGGACCATCGCTGAGTTCGGGGAGTTGGGCAGCAACTTTTGGTGTGAGTGAGCTTTCTGATCCACTTAAGAGATCGATGTAGTAATCCTCTGTATCAAGTTGGGATTGAGCATCGAGTTTAGAGATAAGGCCGCTTCCATCAGCTGGTAGTGCAAAAAAAGATCCTCGAGGAAGTGAGGAATCTAATCGCAACCTACCCGTGATTGAAACAGGAGTTGTTGGTGGGGCAGTAATAGTTGGCGCAATTGTGGCTTCTGCTCCGGCCTTTACCCATCCACGATCCACCCAGAATCTTTCTTTGTTGGGGGTCGTAAACAATGTGAGAACTTCAAAGCCATAGAAACCTGCGCTATAGCGATTCTTTAGAAGTATCTGCTTTGTTGAATCAAACACGCCGTGTGTGGTGACGCTCTGCCATTCAGCCTCTAGTGGTGAATCTTTCACCGAATCTAGAGAAGTTGGGGCAAGAGCGATATGTTTTTCAATAATCGCATTTCGTGCATGTCTATCTACGCCACGGTGATATTGCCATTGAGCGGCAATAAGACAGAGAATAATGAGGGCTAGAGCGACTAAAGATTTAAAGAATGCAAATGGTTCGCGAACTTTTGCCATGATTAATCGAGTGATAGAGGTTTCTCTTCGATAATCTGATTATTTCTTGTAATTGTCTCTCGGCCGGCATTAGCGATTACGACTGCGAAATATGGCAATCCAGCGGCACCAGCCAAAGCAATCCAGCGATATGGACTCGGCAAAATGACAGTGAGAATAAAGCAAGCCGTTCTTATCATCATAGAAATGAAGTACCTTTTCTGACGAGCAGCTTGATCTTGGGTCAGGGCTAAAGGCGCATTGGTTATCTTGAATACTTTCTTCTTCTTAGCCATGTATTAAGAGTAGTGCTAGGCGCACGGATGCGCTTCTTTTGAATACCTAGCGGTAACCAGTAAGTTTTGGCTATGAGTTCTGTAGCGTTGGTAACAGGTGGAAATCGTGGCATCGGTTTAGCAGTGGCGCACTCACTTGCTGCCGCAGGCCATGACGTCGTTGTTACATATCGCAGTGGAACCCCGCCAACTGGTTTTAAGTCCGTCATCATGGATGTGACCAGCACAGCGAGTGTTGATAAAGCCTTCGATGAGATTGAAGCCCAGTGGGGAATCCCAGAGATCATTGTTGCTAACGCAGGCATCACGAAAGATGGTCTTGTGTTGCGCATGAGTGATGAGGATTTTGAGTCTGTCATTGATGCGAACCTGACTGGAGCATTTCGTGTGGCACGCCGTGCAACTAAGGGCCTCTTAAAATTAAAAAAAGGGCGTTTGATTTTTGTCGGCTCTGTCGTTGGATCTTTAGGTTCTGCAGGACAAGTGAACTATTCATCGTCTAAATCCGGCCTTGTTGGAATGGCCAGATCTTTTGCACGCGAAATTGGTAGTCGCGGTATCACAGCAAATGTTGTTGCGCCAGGTTTTGTGGAAACAGATATGACATCGACTCTGGATGAAAAGCGCAGAAATGAAATTGCTGGGTCTATCCCTCTTGGTAGATTCTGTTCTGCGCAAGAGATTGCTGATGTAGTTACCTTTATCGCATCACCACAAGCTAGCTACATCTCTGGAGCTTTGATTCCAGTTGATGGCGGATTAGGAATGGGTCATTGACATGGGATTACTTGATGGCAAGAAGATTCTTGTAACAGGAGTTCTAACAGATAGTTCCATTGCATTTCACATTGCACGAATTGCCCAAGAACAGGGCGCTCAAGTTGTCCTCTCCTCTTACGGACGAGTGCTTTCATTAACAACACGTATTGCAGGACGCTTGCCACAACCCGCATCCATCATTGAACTCGATGTTACAAATGAAGCTGATCTAGCGGCTCTTGAATCAAGAGTGCGTGCACATTTTCCAGATGGTCTAGATGGCGTTGTTCACTCAATTGGCTTTGCTCCAGAGGCAGCCCTTGGTGGTAATTTCCTCAACACTTCTTGGGAAGATGTTTCAACTGCCATGCATGTTTCTGCTTATTCTTTGAAGTCTTTGACGATGGCTGCAAAGCCACTCTTTACTGGTGGTGGTTCTGTTGTGGGCCTAGATTTCGATGCAACCGTTGCTTGGCCTAAATACGACTGGATGGGTGTTGCAAAAGCTGCGCTGGAATCAACATCGCGCTATTTAGCACGGGATTTGGGTGCTGAAAATATCCGCGTGAACTTAGTAGCAGCAGGGCCAATTCGCACAATGGCAGCAAAATCTATTCCAGGCTTTGATGAGTTTGAAAAAGTGTGGAATGAGCGAGCACCACTTGCATGGGATGTGACGGATCCAGTTCCAGCTGCAAAGGCCGTTGTTGCCCTGCTTTCGGATTGGTTTCCTAAGACGACCGCTGAAATCATCCATGTTGATGGTGGCGTCCACGCTATGGGTGCCTGAGCCTGTAAAAGGGGCCAATTTCATCTTTTAGCCCACAGCAGGTAATCTTTGCCCCAGACCAGTGGCCTAATAATCACTGCAAGAGGAGTTACCGCTCCCACCTTCTTCGCCACTAATGCGAACTGGTTTGTCGGATGAGAGATTTACTTCTCTTTTTCCTTGCGGTTTTCTCATGCAGCGCTGTTAGACCAAAGCGTTAAACGAAGCCGAAGGAGCACAAATCACAACTGACCCGCGCATTAATGATCGAATTCGCACACCCGAAATTCGTCTTATCGGTTACACCGGTGAGCAAGTTGGAGTTGTCGATATCGATACCGCGTTAAAGATGGCAGATGAAGTTGGTCTCGACTTAGTCGAAATCGCACCAGAAGCCAATCCACCCGTTTGCAAGATCATGGACTTCGGAAAATATAAGTACGAAGTTGCACAGAAGGCCCGGGAAGCGCGACAGAACCAGACCCACATTGTGGTGAAGGAAGTGCGTTTAACACCAAAGATCGAAACTCATGATTATGAAACCAAACGTAATCAAGTTGAGAAATTTCTCAAGGGTGGCGACAAGGTGAAGGTGACGATGAAGTTCCGCGGCCGCGAACAAACGCGACCTGAGATGGGCTACAAGCTATTGCAGCGTCTTGCAGAAGATGTTGCAGAGTGTGCCTTTGTTGAGTTCGCCCCTAAACAAGAGGGTCGAAATATGACAATGGTGTTAGGCCCAACAAAGAAGAAGACAGAAGCAGTAGCTGAAGCAAAAGCAGCGCGTAAGGCAAAGGCCGATGCCGCAGCAGAGACAACGGATGGAGCGTAAGAAATGCCAAAGATGAAAACACACAGTGGTGCGAAGAAGACTTTCCGCATCACAGGTACTGGAAAGGTTATGCACGAGCGTGCTGGAAAGCGCCACTTACTCGAGCACAAATCTTCACGAGTCACCCGCCGTCTCTCAACTGAGAAGTCAGCAAAGCCAACTGTAACGATGACAGCCAAGCGCATGCTTGGCTTGAAGTAAGGAACGTGTGAATTAAATGAGAGTAAAACGCGGAGTTCACGCTGCAAAGAAGCGTCGCACAACATTAGAACGTGCCAGTGGTTATCGCGGCCAACGTTCCCGTCTTTTCACAAAGGCGAAGGAACAAGTTACGCACTCAATGGTTTATGCCTTCAACGACCGTAAAGACAAGAAGGGTGATTTCCGTCGCCTATGGATTCAGCGCATTAACGCTGGATGCCGTGAACATGGTCTTACATACAACCGCTTCATCCAAGGCCTTAAGGCTGCTGGAGTGGAAGTAGATCGTCGTGTTCTTTCAGATCTAGCAACAAATGATCCAGCTACATTCAAGACACTTGTTGATGTTGCTCGCAAGAGCCTTATATCTGCTTAATAGATCCCAATGATTGAGAGCCTTAACTCGCCACATATCGCGCGAGTTAAGGCTCTTATTGGTTCTAGGGGTACAAAAGAGCGTAAATCTTCAGGACACTTTGTTGCAGAAGGTTTGCAATGTGCTCGTGAGGCAATAGTTGCAACTAGTGGTCCACGTATTGAAACATTGTATGTAACGCCAAGTGGGCGAGTAAAAGTAGAGCAGATATCTGATTTATCAGCGTTCAATGTTGTTGAAGTCAGTGATGACGTTATGAAGGCGATGTCAGAGACAATTACACCACAAGGAATTCTGGCGGTGTGTTCTATCCCAAGTAATTCTTTAGAGTCAATCACTCTTAATGGCACACGCAAATATGTTTATCTCTCAGAGATACAAGATCCAGGTAATGCGGGAACAATCATTCGATCTGCCGACGCCTTTGGTATTGATGCCGTTATTACATCACCTGGAAGTGTTGATCTCTATTCACCAAAGGTTGTGCGCAGTACCGCAGGGTCGCTCTGGCACACACCTGTATTTGAAAACATGGAGTTATCTACAGTTTTAGCCCTTGGTGTTCAAGCTTTCACTTTGGCAGCAGAAGGTCAAAAATCATTGAAGGACCTGAAGATCACGAAAGATTGTGTGGCAATTTTTGGCAATGAGGCGAGGGGATTATCAACTGCCCAAGGCGTATCTTCTATTGAGCAAGTCAAAATATCGATGCCTGGTAATGCCGAAAGCCTGAATCTTTCAGCGGCGGCAACCATTGTTATGTATCACCTAGCAAATATCCCATCTTCCTAAACTCTCACAGGATAGAATTGGCTCTATGCGCCAAGATGATGTCTCACAATGGGTTAAAGATGCCCAAGCAGCCTTTGGCGCCGCCAGAGATTTAGATTCTCTCAAGGCTGCTCGTTTAGCCCATGCTGGAGATAAGGCCCCGATTTCACTTGCATCCAGAACTCTTGGTTCTCTAACACCGGATGAAAAAGCTAGTTTTGGAAAAATTATTGGAGATGGCAAAGCAGCCATTGCCGAGGCTTTAGCGCAAGCAACAGAAAAGCTAGAGGCCGAGCGCGATAAAAAAGTTTTGTTGGAAGAAGTCGTTGATATTACCTTGCCCGTTAATCGCAGACACCGCGGTGGATTACATCCGATTTCAATTATCAAAAACGAAGTATCAGATTTCTTTGTCGAGCAGGGTTATTCAGTGGCTGAAGGTCCAGAGCTTGAATCTGGTTGGTTGAACTTTGATGCACTCAACATCCCTGCAGATCATCCAGCTCGCACAATGCAGGACACATTCTTTGTTGAGCCAGTTGAATCAGGAATGGTGCTTCGTACTCACACATCACCTGTTCAGATCCGCACGATGCTCATTCAGACACCACCAATCTATGTCATCTGTCCTGGGCGAACATTTAGAGCAGATGAGTTAGATGCAACGCATAGTCCAGTTTTTCATCAGGTAGAGGGCCTAGTTGTTGATAAAGGCATCACTATGGCCCACCTCAAAGGAACGCTGGATAACTTTGCCCGTCATATGTTTGGTCCAGATGTGACAACTCGTCTTCGCCCATCATTTTTCCCATTCACTGAACCAAGTGCTGAGGTCGACATATTCTTTAACAATCGCTGGATTGAATGGGGCGGTTGTGGAATGGTCAATCCAAAGGTTCTACAAAGCTGTGGAATAGATACCGATGTTTATAGTGGCTTTGCTTTTGGAATGGGATTAGAGCGAACCTTGATGGTGCGACATGGCATTACAGATATGCATGACATCGTTGAAGGAGATTTGCGCTTCACGCGCCAGTTCGGGGTGGGACTCTAATGCGCGCACCTCTATCGTGGATCAAAGAGTTTGTAGATATCCCTGCAAAGGTAAGTGCAGATGAGATCTCTGATGGCCTTATTCGTGTTGGCTTTGAAGTTGAAGAAATCATCTATCAAGGCGCTGATTTAACTGGTCCACTTAAGTTTGCAAAAGTTCTCTCAATTGAAGAGTTGACCGAGCACAAGAAACCGATTCGCTATGTGGGTATTGATTGTGGCGAAAAAGAAACTCGCTATGTCATTTGTGGGGCTACGAACTTTGCTGTGGGGGACATGATTGTTGCAGCTCTGCCGGGGGCTGTCTTGCCTGGTAATTTTGCAATCAGTGCCCGTGAGACTTACGGCAAAACTTCTAATGGAATGATCTGCTCTGCTCGTGAACTAGGCATTAGCGATGAACATTCAGGCATCATGG
>JAPLBK010000070.1 GCA_026392775.1 Actinomycetota bacterium | reverse complement strand
AGCAAATGCTTTCACCTGGCTCCAACTGCCTTGCCCATCGCTGAGCATGAAAATATCCCCAGCTTTCATGCGCAATACCCGCACAGCATGGTTGGCATCTTCATTATCGAAGTCATAAATCTGCCCCACTGTTGTTGGCAGATCATCGACGAAAAATAGAGTCAACATTATTTGGTAAACGCACCTTTGATCTTGGCAAAGATTCCACCATCTGGGTTCTTCACATGGGCATCTCCAGATTTTTCCCCACGCAGATCAGCAAACTTCTTCAATAACTCTTCCTCGTCACGACTGAGTTTGGTGGGAGTCTGAACTTCAATATGGACAACTAAATCTCCGCGGCCACCATGGCGCAAGCGAGTCATTCCCTTGCCCTTAATTGCAATAGGAGTTCCACTTTGTGTTCCAGCTTTAACCTGAACATTAACTGGACCATCTAAAGATTCAACTGTGACTGTTGTGCCAATGGCTGCAGCGCTCATAGAGACAGAGAGAGACATATGCAAAGTATCGCCTTCGCGAATCAAATAGTCATGATCTGTTTCAACAATTTCAACATATAAATCACCGGCAGGTCCCCCACCATGGCCTACTTCACCGCGGCCAGATAATTGAATACGGTTTCCAGTTTCAACTCCAGCAGGAATCTTCACTTGGATGTTCTGTCGTGATCGAACGCGACCTTCCCCTGCGCACTCACGACAAGGATTTTGAATAACACTTCCATATCCACCACATGCATTACATGGACGTGAAGTCATTACTTGACCAATAACTGAGCGAACTACTTGCTGAGTTTCACCGCGGCCTCTGCACACCTCACATGTTGATGGCTGTCCACCATCAATACAACCGCTGCCTGTGCACTGAGGACATACAACTGCGCTTTCAACTGTTATCTCGCGCTCTGTTCCAAAACAAGCTTCATGTAGATCAACTTGCACTCGAATAAGAGAGTCTTGACCTGCGCGCATGCGTGGACGTGGGCCACGTGATCCACCACCGCCAAAGAACGCATCCATGATGTCGCTAAACCCGCCACCGAAACCGCCGCCACCAAATGCATTGCCACCCATGTCATATGACTGGCGTTTTTGTGAATCACTGAGTACTTCATAGGCAGCAGTGATTTCTTTGAATTTATCCTGCACCTCTGGATCTGGGTTCACATCTGGGTGTAATTCACGGGCAAGTTTGCGGTAGGCCTTCTTAATTTCATCAGAAGAAGCTTCACGCGTAACACCAAGCGTTTGGTAATGATCGCTCAACTTATGCGCCTTCATCAATAAAGCGGCCAACATAGCGAGCAACTGCAGATACTGCGGCGATAGAACCTGCGTAATCCATACGAGTTGGCCCTAAGACGCCAACTGCGCCATGTTGGGCTGACTCGACGCCATAACCAACTGTGACTAATGATGTTGATTGTAAATTTGTCTCGTTCTGCTCACTACCTATTCGAACGTGCACCGTTGAACGCGCCTCATCAAGCAAACGCAAAATAACAACCTGTTCTTCAAGTGCTTCAAGAATTGGTGAAAGAGTAAGACCTAAATCTTCGCCAGATCGAGCCAAGTTTGCTGTTCCAGAGATAGCCATCTTCTCCCGACTTTCTCCAATTATTGGGAATGTAACGACAGCAACTTGTTTTGTAATATCTGCTAATAACTTGGCAGATCTTTTCAATAACTCTTCCAGATCATTAGAGCCCTGAAGAAATGTTTCAATCGCTCTGCGTTCAGCAGTTGAGAGCTGCTTAACAGTTGTTAACTTATCTACAAAAACTCGATATCCAAGATCTGTTGGAATGCGTCCAGCACTGGTATGAGGTTGTGTTATCAAGCCTTCATCTTCTAGAACAGCCATCTCATTTCGGATTGTGGCAGGTGAAATTCCGAGTCCATGGTGATCGGCGATTGACTTTGAGCCGACAGGCTCCTGCGTCGAGACGTACTCATCGACAATTGCGCGGAGGATTTCAAGACGGCGTGATGACATAGTGGGCCTAGGTTACTAGAAAGTTATTTCTCGCACGATTCGATCTGCAATCAAGCGTCCCACTGGAGTCAGCAAGACGCGTAGTGAAATCTGTAAGCCATCTCGCATACGAATCCTGAGCATTATTGATTCACGGGCTTTTTGTTCTGACGTCAACTCTTCACTTTCGTGAATGGGTGATTGTGAAGAAAAAAGCTTTTCTTTATAGGCATTTGGGTGTTTAACATTCCAAAAGCGTTTTCCATCAACGTGTGAATGAGCACCTGGTCCAAGGCCCCACCAGTTCCTATTTTCCCAGTAAGAAATATTGTGACGACATTCATGGGAGGGCTTTGACCAATTAGAGAGCTCATACCAACTCAGTCCGCGTTTCTCACACATTTGATTAACTAATAAATACATATCTGCCATCAAATCATCATCAGGCATTGATAGATCACCTCGTTTAATCTGGGCAGCTAACTTTGTGCCAGTTTCAACGATAAGGGCATATGCACTGATGTGATCGATGTCTAAATCAATCGCCTCCTGCACGCTCTCGCGCCAATCATCTAATGACTCCCCTGGTGTTCCATAAATGAGATCAACGCTAATGCTCTTAAA
>JAPLBK010000130.1 GCA_026392775.1 Actinomycetota bacterium | reverse complement strand
CAATCATGGGTACTTTTGCCGCGATCTCTGTGGCTGTTGCTGTGCCACTAGCCCAGGCAACCTCATGGGGTTGGCGCTTATCGATGATTCCATGGTTAGTCATTGGTGTAATTTCATCAACTTGGTGGGTAATAAGAAATTCAAAGCTGCAGGATTCTGGACATATGCAAGTGAGCTCAAAGTTTCACACTGCTCTTTTTAGGAAACCAGGGGCCTGGAGTATTGCAATATTCTTCGGACTGCAATCTATGCTTTTTTATGGCACAGCAACATGGCTTCCAACAATCTTAGTTTCTAAGGGTTACACCCTTAGTCATGCTGGGTTAGTTGTTTCGATTACAGGACTACTTGGTTCACTCATTGGTATTACTGCCCCACACTATGCCTCTAAGTTAAAAAACATCCGAACTCTTTTGTTCCTACTAGGTCTGACGGTTTCGGCTAGTTTTGCTGCCTTAATTTTTGATAGTGGTTGGCGATTAATCCTCTGGCTGCTTATTGCAAATATTGGACTTTCCATTACTTTCCCTCTGTCACTATTACTCACAGTCACACGCAGCATTGATGCGGGGGAGACCCGTTCTCTTTCAATCATGGCTCAATCCATTGGTTATCTCATGGCCGCCTTTGCTCCTGGAATAGTTGGAGCGATCTTTGATTCAACCTTGAGTTGGAATACAGCATTGCTTGTGCCAGTTGCACTTGGAATTGCCCTTGCTGTGGTTGGCTACTTCGCAGGAAAAGCCGAAAAGATAGAGATTTAAGCCTGATCGAAAGCTTCTGCAGTTACCATTGAGCATTAACAGCGGGATGAAAAGGTGTTCACATTGTTTGAATCAATAGTCCTGGGAATCGTGCAAGGTCTTACAGAGTTTCTACCTATTTCATCCAGTGCTCACCAGCGCATTGTTGGAGAGTTCTTTAGTAATGCTCAAGATCCTGGTGCCCGCTTCACGGCAATTACCCAGATTGGCACAGAGCTAGCAGTTCTCATCTTTTTTAGAAATGACATTAAAAACATTGTTCTAGCTTGGTTTAAACAAGTTGTATTGCGCAAAGAGTTAGCTTCAGATCAAAAGCCACTAGCGCGCATGGGTTGGCTCATTATTATCGGTAGCGTTCCAATCGTTATCTTGGGGTACCTAGGAAAAGACATCATTACTAATGATTTTCGCTCGCTCTGGCTCATAGGCTTTTCCTTAATAATCTTCGGCATCATCCTTGGCTTAGCTGATCACTACGGCAAGAAAGAAAAAGGACTTAGTGATCTAAATTCAAAGCACGGCATCCTTTATGGTTTAGCCCAATCACTTGCTTTGATTCCAGGTGTTTCTCGCTCTGGTGCAACAATTGCAATGGGCCGCTACCTCGGTTACACCCGCGAAGCGGCGCTGCGCTATTCATTCCTCTTAGCTCTGCCAGCAGTCTTTGGTAGTGGGCTCTATGAACTCAAGGGAGCTTTTGGTTCTGACGCTTCTAATGTTTACACCCTGCCACAGACCTTTATTGCAACACTCATTGCCTTTGTAGTTGGCTACGCCGTCATTGCCTGGCTACTTAAGTTCGTCACAACTAAGTCCTTTATGCCATTTATCATCTATAGAATTGCCCTTGGAACAACTGTGTTAGTGCTGCTGAGCACAGGCGTCGTTAATCCATGAGCAAGGCGAATGGCGGTATAAGAAAACATGCTTTCCTGCCTAAAGACCTTAAAATCTCTCATTCACATAGAACCCACAGAAAATCCTGCAATACATATCCTTTGTTGAATTTACTCTTGTCTCAATAGGTATGGAATGGGGATATCACGGTGAGCCATGATTCAAAAGTTCTCTTAAAGAGTTGGTTCAAGAATCCAATTTCTAGGCGTTCGCTTTTTTCTCTAGCGGCAGTTACTGCCCTTGCATCAACTCCTATAGGTAAAGCTTTTGGTGCCACCGCTCCAGTTATTACCCAAGTATTAGGTCGTCCAACGAGCACCTCAATAGCTATAAATGTGCTTTCTTCAGAGCAAGTAAGCGCAGTTATTGAGTATGGAACTACCAAGACTCGTTATAGTTCAAAGAGTAAAGAGCAAATGGTTGCCCCTTCTAGTCCTGTTGTATTTGAAATTGATGGACTCAAGGCAGGTACGAAAGTTTATTATCGTGTGAGCTATAAAGCCAGTGAATCCACAGTAATGACTCCTGGTAAGCAATATTCTTTTACAACAGCACGTAAAGCTGGTTCAACTTTTTCATTTTCGATCCATGGAGACACCCACCCTGAGCGTGCTGGCATAATGTTTAATGCCGATTTGTACACAGTGACTTTGGCCAATATTGCAGCCCAACAACCAGATTTCCACATCTTGATGGGAGATGATTTCAGTATTGACCCAATCATCAGCAAGGGTCAGGCAAATCAGGGTAATGTTGAAAAGATTTATAGTAC
>JAPLBK010000161.1 GCA_026392775.1 Actinomycetota bacterium | reverse complement strand
GTGTGGAGAATTACCTGTGGGCGAACGTGCAGGCTGCTGGACTGGTTCTAGATACCAACCAATTCCAATTACAAAAGAGGCAGATCCTGACATTGCGCTGCAAATTGTTGAACGCCCAGATCAATTTCCTGGTGTAGATGCACAGCCAATTTCAATCCGCAGCTATCCCGGTCTTGTTAATGTCAATGCCGCGCATGTGTTGGGATATGTCGGTCCTTTGACTGAGGATGATTTAACGAAAGATACTGGCAAGCAATATTTCAGAAGTGAATCAATTGGTAAAGCAGGCCTTGAGATTCAATATGATTCATATCTGCGTGGAACTCCAGGAATTAGAACTCTTATTGTTGATCGAAAAGAAGCGATTACCCGAGAGAGCCAAAATACTAAACCTATTGCAGGTGATCACTTAGTAACCAGTTTGGATATCAGATTACAAGCTGCCGCCGAACAAGCTTTGGCCGATGCTGTACAGCGCGGACGAGCAAATGGTTACACCTCAGATTCAGGGGCGGCCGTAGTAATGGAAATTAGGACCGGGCGCATTTTGGCACTTGCTTCATATCCCACCTATGACCCAAACGCTTTTGAAAAGGGTTTAACAGTTCAACAGGCTTCTGATCTCTTTAGTGAGAAAAAAGCTGTGCCCGCACTAAACCGGGCACTCCAAGGTTTATTTGCACCTGCCTCAACATTTAAATCTGTCTCTGTTGTTGCAGCTGCAGCTGCTGGATATGACCTCAATGCTGTCTATAACTGCCCTTCTGAGGTGCAGGTAGGTACTCGCGCATTTCAAAACTTTGATAGTAGAGATCAGGGGCGTATGAGCTTAAAGAAGGCTATTGCAGTCTCTTGTGACACGATCTGGTACAAAATCGCCTTTGATGAGTGGCTACGCGATGGTGGTTTGCGTCCAAAGTCAAGCCCTAATGACTATTTCTTTAAGGCAGCACAAACTTTCCGGATTCCTCAAAAGGTAGGCATTGACCTACCTTCTGAATCAACATCACGTTTAGCTGACCGTAACTATAAGAAAAGCTGGTTTGAACAGAACAAAGAGTTCTATTGCAACTACAAAACCCGTGCCACTAAAGCCCAACAAACGCCATTTCTTATTCAGCTTGCTGCAGAGAACTGTGTGGACGGTGACAAGGTTCGCGCTGGAGATGCTGTGAACTTTGCTATTGGTCAAGGTGACACTGTTGTTACACCGCTAAAATTAACTCAAATGTATGCAGCCATCGGCAATGGTGGAACAATTTGGCAGGCAACAGTCGGCAAGGCAATCGTTAAGACTGATGGGACAGTGGTCAAGACTATTGAGCCACACAAGTTGGGAACACTCAACACAGCACCTTCTACAATTAAATTCTTGCAAGCCGCATTACGTGAGGTAGTTGTCAGCGGAACTGGTGCAGGAGTATTTGCTGGTTTTCCAATTGAAGTTAGTGGAAAAACTGGAACAGGCCAAGTATTTGGTAGAAACCCTAATGGCACACAAAAAGATGACACCTCCTGGTTTGCATCCTTTGCA
>JAPLBK010000135.1 GCA_026392775.1 Actinomycetota bacterium | reverse complement strand
ACTCCATGCAAAGAGGTCGCCGAATCGCCTTTGATTATGGCGATGTCAGAATTGGTGTTGCAGTCTGTGATCCAGATGGCATATTAGCCACGCCACTCATAACATTGAAGGCTTCTGATAACAAACTCAAGTCCCATATTGCTCAGATCTTTTCTGAATATGAACCTGTTCATATCTATGTCGGTAAACCCTCGCACATGGATGGACGAGAAAGTGAATCAGCCACCAAAGCGAATAATTTTGCGAAGATGTTGAAAGAGCTGACATCTTGTCCAGTGACACACATTGATGAGCGTTTGAGTACTGTTACTGCCACTCGCGGTATGCGGGATGCAGGTGTTAACAGCAAGGATGCACGCGCATCGATAGATCAAGCAGCTGCGGTTGAGATTCTTAACTTTGCCCTTGAAATTGAAAAGAACAAAGGATGAAGATATTCAATAACCCTCTTATCCGTGTGGTTGCGGCCTTTCTCTTCGTCGCCCTTCTCAGCCTCTCCATCCACACAGTTAGATCCAATGTTTCCTCTGCGCCTGATTTTCCAACAGCTAATTTAGGAGCTAATTCACTGGTTGTAGTTGTTGAAATTCCAGCGGGTGCCAGCGGATCAGTGGTGGGACAGATACTCTATGAGAACAAGGTAACCAAATCCGCACTGGCTTACTTTCGGGCAGCTGTCGCAGATCCTCGTTCTGGCAAAGTTGCACCCGGTGCACATGAACTAAATGTGGGAATCTCCGCGCGTCAGGCGTTAGTTCAACTTCTTGACCCTGCACGTATACCAAATTTGATCAAAGTTTTTGAAGGTGGTTGGAAGAGTGAAGTCATTGATTCTTTACTTAAGTATGGTTTCACAGAAAGAGATATTGATACTGCCTTCAAGAAAGTTGTTTTGCCTGGCGGATTTTTGAATGCTGAAGGTTTACTTTTCCCAGCGCAATATTCATTCCCTGCGGGCACAAGTGCATTAGAAGCTGTGCAATCAATGGTTGACCGATTCTCAGATGAAGAAACGGGAAAAAAACTTCTAGCTGCAAAAGGAAAATTTTCTCCAGCACAGCTTTTGACCATCGCATCATTGATACAAGCCGAGGGGGGAGCAGGGGATTTCTATAAAGTTTCTAGAGTCATCAGAAATCGTCTAGAAATCTCTATGCCTCTGCAGTTAGATGCCACGGTTCACTATGTGAAGAAGCTTCGTGGGGAAATCTTTTTGAGCACCAATTCCACCCTGATCAAGTCCCCCTATAACACCTATAGAAATTATGGTCTTCCACCAACACCGATCGGAAATCCAGGAAGTGATGCAATAGCTGCGGCATTAAAGCCTGCCGACGGGGATTGGCTGTATTTCATTACAGTTGCACCTGGAGACACACGTTTCACTCGCTCTCATGATGAATTTCTTACATGGAAAGCCCTCTTTGTGAAAAATAGAAAGGCAGGAGTATTCAAATGATTAAAGCTGCTGTCTTGGGATCACCTATTTCTCACTCGTTGAGTCCATTGCTGCATAACACCGCTTACGAGCAGCTCGGTGTAAAAGGCAGTTATGAAGCTATAGAAGTCAGTGCCGGCGAATTAGCTAAGTTCATGGATGGCAGAGATGAGAGTTGGACTGGGTTCTCATTAACTATGCCGCTGAAAGAAGAGGCCATTGAATATGCCTATCACGTTGATGATCTGGCCATGCGAATTAATAGTGCAAATACTTTGTATAAAAGTGGGGGAGCGTGGCGCGCCAGTTCAACAGACGTTATCGGTTTCTCTCACGCACTTCAGTCTCACAAAGTTGAAATCAAGGGCCATGTTGTCATTCTTGGCGCTGGAGCAACAGCGCGTGCTGCTGCGGCAGCTTGCGATGGCGCAGCAGAGCATATAACTGTTATTAACCGTTCGCTTTCAAGAGTTGCAGGGATGTCAGATGCAGTTCGTGAGTCTGAGTTGAGTTTTCTTAATTGGGATGATCTCAGTGTTCTTGCTGATGCTGATTTAGTGATTAGCACAGCACCAGCTGGTGTTACAGATTCAATTGATTTACCTAAAAAAACCTCAGTTCCTTTTTTTGAAGCCCTCTATAAGCCTTGGCCGACACCGGCCTCAGCGCTATGGGCATCACGCGGTGGAACTATAATTGATGGTTTAGACCTGTTGATTCATCAAGCGATTGCTCAGATATCGATTTTCTCAGGCGCAGCCTTTGATATTTCAGCGATGTATACCCAACTGCGCAGCGTGGGGTTAGCCGCGCTTAAGTAATCCACACTCTACA
>JAPLBK010000105.1 GCA_026392775.1 Actinomycetota bacterium | reverse complement strand
GCCTTCTCATAGGCTGCGGCAATCTCGGCAATCGATGACATTAGTTTCCAATCTCTAACTGTGGTGCGTGGCTTTCAACCAAATGGCCGTCATCTTGAACTTTATCTACCAGTAAAACAATCACAATAACTAGTAGCGCTGCAATGATGCCAAGCAATAGGCCCGACTTCTTATCAAGGTTTATTTGCATGCCGTAAATATAGCCCTACAGAAAAGAACGGCCCGGTTCGCATCGCTGCGAGCCGGGCCGTTCTACCCTCGATCTTTAAAGTGCGGATTAACCGATCTTTGCTACCTGAGCGAGTGACTTCTTCAGAAGGTCACCATCGATAACGCTGAAGCCAAGAGCAGCGCCAACATCCTTAGAGCACTTTGGGCTCAAGACGTATGTGGCATATGCCTTAACTGCTGCAGCCTTAGTCTTATCTGGGTAAGCAGTATCTGCTAGAAGGTAAGAAACGATACCTAGTGGGTATGCGCCCTTTTCTGTAGTTGCATAGTTATAAGTAAGGAATCCACTTGTTGGATCTTGTGTAGCTGATGCAAGGAATGCACCAACACCAGTTGAATCTGGAACTACTGAAGATCCAGCTGGGTTAATGACGTTTGATATCTTTAGGTTGTTAGCTGCTGCATAGTTAACTTCAGCGTATGTAATTGAGTAAGGAGTCTTACCAGCAAGCTGTGAAACACCAGTTGATGAAGCAGCTCCGACTACGCGACCTAGGTTTGCAGCTGAGTTGATATCTCCAGGGAATGAATCCTTGAATACCTTGTTCTTAGCCTTAGTCCAAACAGCAGAAGCTGACTTGTTCAAGTAGTTAGTGAAGTTCTCTGATGTTCCAGAAGAATCTGAACGGTAAACAACCTTGATTGCCTTATCTGGCAATGTGTAGTGCTGTTGAACAATCTGTGTGCGAAGAACAACTGGCTTTCCAGCAGCATCCTTGGCTGGGTTTCCGTTCATATCTAGCTTGTAAATAACCTTTGTTGTTGAACGGTTGTTATCAGCAACAATTGCTGGATCGTTCCAACGTGTGATTGTTCCACCGAAAATTCCAGCGATTGTTGCTGCTGAAAGTGAAAGTGTTGTCTTTGATGGAAGGTTGTGCAAAATTGCGATTGGTGCTGCAACTAGTGGCACGTGAATAAGTGAAGCGCGCTTTGTTGCTGCTGTGTAAGCACCATCTGACATCCAGAAGTCACCGATTGACTTATCTGAGTTTGATTGTCCTGTACCTGATGATGATGAAGCATAAACATATGTATGTCCTGAACCGCTTGCAGCGAATCCAGCTTTGCAACCTTCGATTAGAAGAGCAGGAAATGATGCTCCTGAACCTTGTAGATCAACTGCATATGCTGGTGTGCCAGCTACTAGACCGAACGCGAGTGCAAGAGATGCAACTTTCGCGAGCTTTGAAATTCTCATTTATTTCTCCTCATAGGGTTTTGTTTGAACTACGAGAGCAAACCTATGGAGCCAGGGTTAACAAATGAGGCGAGCTGGTTTAACGCAAGTCAACCTTTAGGTGAACAAATGGTGTCTTTTAACCAAAGCGCCCGGTCACATAACTCTCAGTTCGAGGGTCCTGTGGACGGGAGAAAATCTCAGATGTAGGAGCAACTTCAATCATCTGGCCAGGTCCACCATCGGATAGGAAGAAGGCGGTGTAGTCAGATACACGGGCAGCCTGCTGCATATTGTGAGTAACGATAATGATGGTCATTGTGTCTGAGAGGTGGCGAATGGTGTCTTCAATGCGAAGAGTTGATCCTGGATCAAGTGCTGAACATGGCTCATCCATTAATAGAACTTGTGGGCGAACAGCAAGGGCTCGAGCAATACAAAGGCGTTGTTGCTGACCACCAGAGAGTGAGCCACCGTGGGCACCTAAGCGATCCTTTACTTCATTCCATAATCCCGCACGCTCTAAGCACTCTTGGAGTAAATCTTCTTTATTGTCAACTTTGAGTTGAGCCAGCTTGAGACCAGAGAGAACGTTCTCACCAATTGTCATTGATGGAAATGGGTTTGGCTTTTGGAAAACCATTCCGATTTGCAGGCGAATCTTGGTTACATCTGTGCCAGGGGCATATACATCTTTTCCATCGAGAAGTACTTCACCAGCCATTGCAGCACCCGGAATGAACTCATGCATACGGTTGATTGTGCGAATAAAGGTTGACTTACCGCATCCGGAAGGACCGATCAGCGCAGTGACCGTACCTGCTGCGAAATCTAGTGAGATATCTGAAAGCGCGTGATGCTTACCAAACCATGCGTGCACGCCACGTGTCTCAAGACCAGTACCCAACGCCGCTGTCCCTGGCACCTTAGGTGCTTTAGCGTTAGCAACATCTGCCAATGAAGATGGCTTCACTGATTCTTTCATTTTTTGATTCCCGCTCTCATGTGAAGTGCTCATTTTGAAACCTTTCGTGCTCCGAGGAAGCGTGCTGTTGTGAATAGGAATAGAACAAGACCAACAAGAACTAACAGTCCAGCCCAAGCTCGTGTGATTGCTTCAGGTGAACCTGCGTTAAATGATTTCCAGATGTAATACGGCAATGACCCCATTGGGCCAGTAAAAGCGTTGGGATTCACTCTGTCGCCGCCACCTGTCAGAAGAAGGATTGGCGCAGTTTCACCAGCAATACGTGCAACTCCTAAAATCACAGCAGTTACTAATCCGCTTCTAGCAGCAGGCAGAACAATCATGGCAACTGTGCGCCACTGTGTTCCACCAAGTGCAGTACCGGCTTCGCGTAATTCATTAGGAATCAAATTCAAAACTTCTTCAGATGTACGCGCAATTGTTGGAATCATCAAAATAGTTAAGGAAAGCGCTCCCATAAATCCTGAATACCCCTTGGTGATGGGATAAAGAATTGCTGAGAGAATAAATAGGCCGGCAACAATTGATGGGACACCGCTCATTGCTTGAACAAGGAAGCGAATGGGCCCAGTGAAGCGTCCCTTAATTTCTGTTAAATACAGCGCGGTCAAAATTCCAATAGGAACACTCATGATTAATGCCAGCAACATCAAAGTCAGAGTTCCAGTGATTGCATGAAGTAAGCCTCCGTTTGAAAGTGGATCTGTCGGTGTTGCCAGCGCCATATCATGAGTGAAGAGGTTAAAACTGATGCCTGGTAGGCCTTTTTGTAAGACTGTCAGCAAGATACTTGCAGCAGGAATGACAGTAACGATGGCGCCAATGGCAACTAATGAATTAACTAGGGCATCCTTTGCTGCAGCATTTCCGCGCTGGACACCTTTAAATGCTGTTGTAAAAATTGCATAGGCAATAAAGAAGCAGACAAAGTAAGCCAGCTTTCCCTTAAGTGGAGTTAGAAATTCAAGAAGATATGAGCTCAACAGCGAACCTACGAAAATGGCTCCATCAATTGAGCGATCTTTTGGTGAAGCTGCCCATGGTTTTGTTGGCGTAGCAGTCATTGCCATATCAACGACCTGACTTTCCGGTTGTTTTGACAATCAGATTGGCAATTGCGTTCACTATTAATGTCAGGAGGAAGAGAATCAATCCTGCAGCCATCAGCGCTTTGATTTCATATGGGCTTGCATCTCCAAATTTGAGAATAATTAATGATGCAACGTTTCCACCTGCGCCAAGCAACATCTGCCAGTTAACTTGGAAAACAATATTGAGAACGGTAAAGACTGCAACAGTCTCACCCATTGCGCGCCCCAGACCAAGCATTGCTCCACCGATCACACCACTTCGGCCATGCGGAATAACTACCGCCTTAATCATTGCCCAACGTGTTGCACCAAGTGCATATGCAGCTTGAATACGATCAAGTGGTGCTTGAGAGAAAATTTCACGAGAAACTGAAGTGATGATTGGAATAATCATGATGGAGAGCACTACACCTGCAACAAAAGGTGAGCGTGTGAAGACTGGTACTCGCATATCAAAAACAGGAATAAAACCAAGGTAGCGATGTAGAAGCTTTGCCCAGTATTCAACACTTGGCATTAGGACTAAGAAACCCCAAATACCAAAGAGGATTGATGGAAATGCTGCCATCATGTCGATGATCGTTATGAGGATTTTTTTAAGCCATCCGGGAGCATAAAAGTTCAAAAAAAGCGCTGAAAACACTGAGATTGGGACGGCTATGACCACAGCAATCAGAGAACACAAAATCGTTCCGACCAACATGGCTGCTAAACCAAAATGACTATCTAAAACGTTTCCTGCATCATCTGTTGAGATTGACCAATCAGAGTGAGTGATAAATCCAATTCCTTCTTGGCGCAAAACTTCAAAACCACGGTAGCCAAGGAAAATCGCAATCAAGCCAAGGATTGCCAATGAAGACAATCCCCCACCCGTTACGACGCCACGGAAAACCTTGTCTGAACGGCGTGGTTTAGTAACAATTTCGCGTGGTGCTGGAATTACTAACTCTTGTATGGACATTTTTATGAGGCGTACTTTCCTGTTACAAGGAAATAAACTCTTCGAGAAATTGAAACTGCGTGATCGGCATATCGTTCGTAGTAGCGGCCTAGAAGGGTCAAATCAATTGCTGTTTCAATTCCATGCTGCCACGTGGGCTCAATCAAGACTGCGATTAACTTACGGTGCAGATCATCCATCACATCATCATCGCCCTCGATTTCAAGGGCCATTTCAGTATTGCGCGTGGCAATAACAACACCGGTCTTTTCGGTGATTGCAACTGCTGCAACTCCCATGGCTTCAATGATTGAAACTAGCTCTGGTGGCACTGCTGCATTTGGGTGGCGCAGACGAGCAACCTTGGCAACATGGTGAGCTAAGTCGCCCATGCGCTCTAAATCTGAACCCATACGTAGCGCTGTTACCAGAGCACGCAAATCTGATGCAACTGGTTGTTGTCTTGCGATAATGTCGATGATGCGAGAATCAGTTTCGTGCTGATAGTCATCAATCTTGACATCAGTTGCGATAACTTCTTCAGCAAGTTTTAAATCACTTGAAAGAAGCGCTGATGTTGCTTTTGTCATGGAAGAAGAAACCATCGCAGTAAGGTCGACCAGAGACTGCGATACGTTGTCTAGTTCATCTTGGAATACAGATCTAATGAGGGCCATGGCCGTAACCTATGTGGAGGTGATGAATAGAGTCCATTAGTTAGGTGAACGGAAGGTAAACTGGCGTTTTGGGCCTATAGAGTGAGGCCTGTGAAGTTCTTGCGCCGAGATTTAGAGGCCCCAGAACCTAGAGCCTTGCCTGAAATGCTGCTGGAAACCCTCGATCTCCTGGATGGGGATTCCATGATTCTGGCCCCTGGTGAGATTCCTTTATTTATCACCCCTGGCGTTGAGACACTTGGAATTCTAAAGGATGGTCGAATTCAGAGCTCTGAATTGCTGGCAACAGTTCGTGTGGTTCGGCGCACACATAGCCAACAAGTTGGCGTGATTGAAATTCCCCGTGGGCCAATTGGCGAAGGCAAGCACGAGCTAACTGTAAAAGTTCTTCCCTTAACTAAAGATGATTTAGTTTTAGTACTCATTAGCGATGAAAGTGAAGCACAGCGCGTTCATGATGTTCGCCGAGACTTTGTTGCAAATATCTCCCATGAGTTAAAGACTCCTATCGGTGCGCTCTCTCTTTTAAGTGAAGCAGTCCTTGGTTCAAAAGATGATCCGGAATCAGTTGTTAAATTTGCCACCCGTATGCAATCGGAGGCAAAACGATTAACAGATTTAGTCCAGGAGATCATCGACTTATCTCGCGTGCAAGACTCTGACCCATTACAGCTTGCTCAAGAAGTAAGCGTTGAATATGTAATCAGAGAAGCAGTCGACCAATGCCAAATCACCGCCGATAGTCGCAATATCACCGTGAGTTATCTTGAAAACAGTGATGCTGTTGTGTTGGGCGATCGTGACCAATTAATCATGGCAGTTCATAACTTAGTTGAAAATGCCATCAACTATTCACCTGAAAATACCAAAGTATCGGTCACCACTGCCAGCGAATCCGGCATTATAGATCTTTCAGTTACAGACCAAGGAATAGGAATCTCTGAATCTGAGCAGGATCGAATCTTCGAACGTTTCTATCGCGTCGATCCAGCGCGTTCTCGCCAAACTGGTGGAACCGGGTTAGGTCTTTCAATCGTTAAGCACGTTGCAGCAAAGCACGGCGGTGAAGTAAAGGTATGGAGCGTCGAAAACGTCGGCAGTACTTTTTCAATCCGACTACCCATCTATGAATCACCTATGGAGAGCGTTGAATGACAAAGATACTTATCGTTGAAGATGAATCATCATTTTCTGAAGCGTTAGCTTTCTTGCTTGGAAAAGAAGGTTTTGAAGTAAGTGTTGCCGAAGATGGCCGTGCCGCACTCACTACCTTTGCAAAAGAAGGCGCTGATTTAATTCTCCTTGACCTAATGATTCCAGAGGTCTCTGGTGTTGATGTGTGTCGAACGATTCGCACAACCTCACAAGTTCCAATCATTATGCTCACTGCTAAAGATGCAGAAATAGACAAGGTTGTTGGACTTGAACTTGGTGCAGATGACTATGTCACTAAGCCTTACTCATCACGTGAGTTAATTGCTCGCATCAAAGCTGTGCTGCGCCGCGGGATTCCAGATAGTGAAGAGCATGGTGATCTAGATGTTGTCTCAGTTGGCCCTATTAAATTAGACACTGCGCGTCACCAAGCAACAATTAACGGCTCTCTCGTAGGTCTTCCACTCAAAGAGTTTGAATTACTAGAGTTTTTGATGCGAAACGCTGGCCGTGTTTTAACTCGCTCCCAGCTCATTGATCGTGTGTGGGGCGGAGATTACTTTGGGGACACAAAGACACTCGATGTTCATATCAAGCGTTTGCGTTCAAAGATTGAAGCAGATCCAGCTAATCCTGTATTGATTCAGACCATTCGCGGTCTTGGTTACAAGTTAGAGAATTAAAGAGAAGCAAAAGCATCATCAAGAACGCTGAGGGCATCCTTGAGTAGCTCATCTGTAATAACTAGTGGTGGCAAGAAGCGCACAACATTTGAGTAAGTACCAGCAGTTAGGACTAGAACCCCTTGGCTCTGGCAGTACTTAACAACAGCGTTCATTGCCGCTGTGTTTGGATTCTTAGTCCCTGGCTCTACTAATTCAATAGCCTGCATAGCACC